>NZ_JAYFUY010000141.1:0-17134 GCF_059933065.1 Blautia sp. HA3515
CCTCTATTGCTGTAAGCCATGATTAGCTTCCTCCTATCTTCTTGTTATCATCCGTTTGTTCGTCTGAGAAACACCTAGTTAAAAGGCAGTTCCTCGTCAATTCCATCAGGGATGTTCATAAATCCGTCTGCACTTGCCGCACTTGGTGTAGGCATAGATGGTGCCGCAGCACTATTCTGAGGATGAGATGCAGTATAGGAATCACTGGAAGATTTACTCTCTGCAAACTCCTGCTCCTCAACTACAACCTCTGTTGTATAAACCTTCTGGCCGTCACGGTTCGGTATAACTGCCGGTCTGAATACGGCCTGTAACCGCAATCTTCAGTCCCTGTCTGAAATACTTCTCAGCAAATTCTGCTGTACGTCCAAAAGATACACAGCTGATAAAATCAGCGGATGCCTCGCCATCACGACGAAACCTCCGGTCCACTGCCAGTGTATATCTGGCGATTGCCAGTGCATTCTCCCCTGCGGAATATCTTACTTCAGGGTCTCTTGTTAAGCGTCCCATTAAAATTACTTTGTTCATTCTATTTACCTCTTTCGATCATCGGTTGAACGGGTTCTTAATGGTGCTTTCTGATTAATTGCCAAAAAGCTTATGCGTCTTTTCTGACAACTAAGTATCTTAATACATTGTCCATGATACGCATATGTCTTTCTACTTCTGCCGGACACTGAGCATCTGCTTCAAACTGAATGAAGTAGTAGAAGCCTTCATGCATTTTCTGAATCTCGTAAGCTAATTTCTTCTTACCCCATTCTTCAACTTCTGTGATCGCGCCGTTGTAACGTGTGATGTAGCCTTTAGCTTTCTCCAACTACTGCGTCACGTGCTTCGTCCTCAAGCTTTTGCGCTCAGAACGAACGCTAACTCGGAACTCGTTCATGCCTGTCTTAACCTCCTTATGGTCTTTCGGCCCTTTGCCTGTCAAAGAGCAAGGATATGAATATATCACGATTGTTGATTCTAACATACTTTCCCGGCTATGTAAAGCCCTATTTTTCTTTTTCTGATGATTTTATTTTTATTTTTCTGATGATTTTAATTTTTATTTTTCTGCAGATTCCTGGTATTTTTCTCCACCATCTTCCGCGGCACCATGATCTGGTGACCGCATCCTGTACATTTCAGCCTGAAATCCGCTCCTACACGAAGAATCTCCCAGTCTTTGCTGCCACAGGGATGTGTTTTTTTCAGAGTGACAATATCTCCCACTTCATAAAGAAGTCCCATGACTATGCTCCTTTACCTGTAATTGTGAAAACACCTGCCCAATCGGCTCCTGGATCAGAAGATCTGCATACCGGTCTCTGGGCGTAGGTGACTTGTTGATCACTACCAGATGATCTCCCTGAAAATAATCGATCAGTCCCGCTGCCGGATATACAGCCAGGGACGTACCTCCGATAATCAGTACCTGTGCCTGGGAAATAGCCTTCACTGCCTCTTCGATGGTATGTGTATCCAACCCTTCCTCATAGAGAACAACGTCTGGCTTAATGATCCCGCCGCAGCTGCATCTGGGCACTCCTTCTGAATGTTTCATATAAGAAAAATCATAAAACTTCCGGCATTTCATGCAGTAATTCCTGTATACACTGCCATGAAGCTCCAGCACATTCTGGCTTCCGGCCATCTGGTGAAGGTTATCAATATTCTGGGTGATCACAGCCTTAAGCCTGCCAGCCCTCTCCAGCTCTGCCAGCTTCTGGTGGGCTGCATTTGGCTTTGCAGTATCACACAGCATCTTATCTCTGTAAAACCTGAAAAACTCTTCCGGCTTTTTCATAAAAAAAGTATGGCTTAAGATCGTCTCCGGCGGATAATCATAGGTCTGATTATACAGCCCGTCCTGGCTTCTGAAATCCGGGATCCCGCTTTCTGTGGAAACACCCGCTCCGCCAAAGAATACAATATTATCATACTGATCCACAAGCTCCTGCAGTCTCGCTATCCCCTTCTCCATCACTACAGCCTCCTCATACTAATTATCCTTTTCTACATCCAAAGTATCAACTCTTTTACCCTGTACCACATAATTCTGGTGGATTCGTTGCCTGTACAGGTAGAAAGTGTAACGATCTTGTCCTGTATGGTAAGCGTACCCGGTGTGGTCTGGATCTCTGAAAGAGTTGGCATCTTGTCCAGATAATCCTGAAATTCCTTACCAGGTCCTTTAAACAGTGTATATGTATCACTATTTACTGCTGTCACATAAGCGGAAATAATCTCATACCGATAATCCTTCTCAGGTGTAAAAATCCAGAAATATTTGCTTTTCTTGTATGTTTCCTGTGTCTTTACTGAATTTTTTCAGCTGTCCGAACATAGAACCATTCTTCATATTGTGCCCGTATACCAGTGTATTACAATCGTTAAAATCTCCTGTGAATTCTCATAGTCAATGAAAATCGTGCCTGCAAAATTGTAATTCTTCTCATAGGTCATGTGAAGGTAAGTACTGTTATCCTTTCCCTTTACAACAGGATAGCTCACATTATCCAGCGCTTCCACATAAATCCATCCGATCACATCCGTATTCACACTGCGAAGAGTGTCAAAATCAATCTTCATAGGTGCTTTCAGATCAGATTTCTTTTCATCGTCTGTCTCCATGTCGATTGGATCCTCATCAGGATCACGCTCTGTCACTGCCATCTGTGCGATCTGGTTATATTCGTCAGATCCCTTTTTGTACTCTGTATAAATATGGTACAAGTTAAAAGCTGCATAGCAAAAAACTCCCACAGCCAGAAGCAGTACCAGAGTAAGCACCACATCACCGGCGGTTTTCTTTTTCTTTCTTTTTATTATCCTTCATAGCACGCCTCCTTATTTAATTATAGTAATCTCTTCCGGAAGTTGCAAGTATTATCTTGACTCCAAAGCCTGCTCACAGGCCTGCAAAAGCTGCTGCTGTTTTCCCGGCAACAGCTTGTCACTGAACTTAAAATAGGGTGCACAGCCATGCTCTGCAATAAAAGCAGAAGCCAGCGGATTCCCGGTAAGCCTGGTTACCATAAGCATCATCTCGGCTCCATCCCCAAAGGCCTTTTCCATAAAGGCAAAAGCTCTTGTAAGAGCATGTCCTGTCTGGGTACAAAGAACTTCTGTTTTTCTGCTTCTCTTCCTGAAAGAATATCTTTATTCTCTCAAATTGCTCTTCTCTTTCGGTAATATGAAGTTTCCTCAGTTCCAGATCATATCTTTCCATACATGCAATCGTCTGTCTCTCCAGCAACGCTTCCTCCATGGAAAGAAGACCTGCCGCTTTTCGTACTTCAAAGCTTTTCTTCTGATCCTTTATATACTGTCCAAGCCAGCTATCTGCTTCGGATCTTGTGTCCTTATCTGTTATGGGGTTATTTTTCAGTGCATACAGTTTATCATAAAGAAGAGACAGCCGCTTTTTGCCTATATCTGCACACATCAGCCGTTCATTCAGATCTTGCAGAAAAAGCCCGGTAACAGTAAGCCGTTCTTCTGCCGATCCATTCCTGGCCATATCCAGCTTTTCTTCCTCCATCTGCGTTGAAAGGCTTCCGTCCAGAATCTGGTGGATTCCATAATCTGTGCCATATTTTTGATAGATCTGGTAATAAGAAGTGAAATCCCTGCCAATTTCTTTTTCTGAATGAACTGCCAGATCAGATTCTCAGTCACTGGGATATCCAGATCTTCGTAGCTTTTCAGGATCCTGGACAAATCCTCCCATCCTCTTGCTGTAACAAAGGCTTTTTCTTCCCGGCTGTTCCTAATGTAGTAAAAACTGTCCCTATGAATATTAAGATAAGAAAGCACTGCTCCATGGATCTTATGCTGCCAGGCATATTCCATCCATGCCTCCAGATCCGGCTGGATCTCCATCTTCCGGACCCGATCCAAAGTTACAATATCAAACTCCCGGACAGACTTGTTATATCCGGATGGATTACCTGCTGCTACGATCAGCCACCCTGCCGGTACCTTATGTCCGCCAAAGGTTTTATTCTGAAGAAACTGAAGCATGGCTGGTGCAAGTGTCTCAGACACACAATTGATCTCATCCAGAAAACAGGATCCCTTCTTTCTTTCCTGTACTTTCCATCTTGGCATATACAGCTGCAATGATCTCACTCATGGTATATTCCGTAACATCCATGGAAATGCCCTCATATACCCTGGAAACGATCTTTGGAAGTCCTACTGCACTCTGACAGATGGTGTGTACATGTATAAGAAACAAGACCTATATTTTCTTCCTTCGCTACCTGCTCCATAATAGCGGTTTTACCAATGCCAGGTGCCCCTATCAGGAATAAAGGTCGTTGATGTACCATCGGATATGTATAATTCCCTTCTTCATCCTTTTTCAGATATGCATGCAGTGTATTCACAATTTCCTGTTTTGCCTCTTTAATATTCATCATCTTTACTCCCTGCAAACAGCTGCTTGCCGTTTTCCTGATTATTCTTTGTTATGTCCACACCTTTAATACGTAAGCCCAGGAAGGAACCATTTTCAAGGAATCTGTATCCTTCAAACATGCAAAGGCTGTATCATAGTCCGGCCTTCCTTCCGGATAGACTCCATCCCCATCTGTAAAATAGATCAAAGCCCCCAGATCCTTAAGCTGACCTTCCTTCCGAAGCTGATCCACATAACGGAAAACCTGGGCGAAAATCTGTTCCTCCACGTCCCTGATCTCTATTTTGTCCTCCAGTTTTCTCCAATCCTCTTCTCTGCGGATCACATCTGTTTTCTGGATACAACAGTCACACTGGATCAGATATACCTCCATCTCACTGAAAAAGTTTTCTTTGCTGCTTAAAATACTATATGTTTCCTCCAGAAACCTTTGTACAACAGCTGCAGAACAGGAGCCTGAGGTATCAATGGCGATCACCAGCTGGGAAAGCCGGCTGACTTCCTGATATTCCAATGGTTCGATCAGCGGAACATTCCCATAGTGCTCCATACCGTAGTTATAAAATATATAATCAAAGCTTTCCGTGTCCAGCTTTACTTCTTCCCGTGTATGAAAATATTTCTGACAGGAAATCCCCGGTAGTCATAATCCTTCCTGCCTGCAAGCCTGATTTCCTCCTGGCGCATGCCTGGAGACATACCAGCCCACAGTTTCTTTTTCTCTTTTCCTCTGGATATGGACAAAAGAACCTCTTTCCATTTCTTCCAGATTGCCTTAGAACCTGTCTGCTTTTCTCTCCATAAGCTGTGATCATCTATTCTTATACTTTTTTCCAGTTTTATCTGCTCTTCTTTCTTAAGACAGCACAATGTGTCATAGATCTGATAAGGAGAAAGCTCCTGTTCTTGATGTCCCCCAACCTTATTCCCGGTAATGGATGTGCATATCCTTTCCACAAACATGTCACAGGCAAGATCCCACAGATTTTCCTGCTCCTTTCCTGCTAAAAAGGGATGCAGATAAATACAGTGCAGGATCATATGCAGATAAGCCTTTGTAACATTCCCTGGATCCTCCTGATATTTCTGCAGAAGCCATACAGGAGAAAATAAAATTTTTACTCCATCCGTCCCTATCCCGGCAATTCTGTCATCTGCTTCCCACTGCAAAATAAACAGTGCCTGTTCAAAAGAGGGATACGATAAAAACAGCTGATTCCGACAATATTCAAGTATCTGTATGCCGATCTGTGCCTGGCTGCTGTCATAAGCACGCTTCCAGGAAGCTGTCCTATAAACCATATTCTCTGTCTTCATATCCGTATCTGTCATTTTTCTCCTTCATCAGCCAGACCAGGGCTTGTAATCTGCCTTCTTCCCTGGCAGTCCGTATGAAAGTCTCCAGTTCCTTTTGACCATACCAGCCCTGTTCAGCCAGTATTTCCATCTGTTCAATCTGCTGACTCCTGATCAGCGCCTCCATTGCCGGACGGATCCTTTTTTTCAGGTAAAAAGCATATTCCTTCTGCCGTTCATCTTCTCCATCAGAAGCAAAAAAGCCGTCCAGTGCTGCCTGCAGCCGGACCGGCTCTTGCCTGGCACTTCGGAACCTGCGGTATGTTTCGTCTTCCATAACCTGAGTCCTTTCCTGTTCCTTTCAGAGTACCATAACCTATAGTTTCTGTCATCAATAACTGTACCGTTTCCTGTATTTCAAAAGAAAAGCCACAGCCATTACAGCTCCCAGCCCTTCTGCAACTACAACTGCGCCCCAGATACCATTCAATCCAAATAACATAGGCATCAGGATCACCAGACCGCCACGTAAAAGGAAGGATCTTGTAAAAGAAAGCAATGCAGAAACCATTCCATTACAAAGTGCAGTAAAAAAAGAAGAAGCATAAATATTGATCCCACAAAACAGGTAGCACAACGCAAAAATACGAAATCCTCCAACTGTCATGTCAAGCAGCTGCTGATTGTAGCCTACAAAAGCAACGGACAGCGGATGACTGACTCCTTCTGAAACAGCTACCATTGCCACAGAAGTAATACCGATCACAGTCAGGCTTTTCCTGAAAATATTGTGAAGTTCCTGATGATTTCCTGCCCCATACTGATAGCTGACAATCGGTGCGCTTCCAGCCGAAAAGCCCAGAAATGCTGCTACAAATACAAAATCCACGTACATCATAACCGAATAAGCAGCCACACCACTCTCGCCGATGATCCGCATCAGCTGGATATTATATAAAATACCGATCACAGATGCTGAAATATTACTTAAAAGCTCAGAGGAGCCATTGGAACAGGCCAGAAGCAGCTGTCTTGGATAGAGACGGGTCTTGGTAAGGTGAAGGGCACGCTCCCTCTTCTTAAGGAAAAAGAAAAGAGGCAAAATACCGCCTACCACATAGCCCATCACTGTGGCAAGACCTGCGCCGGTGATCCCCAGGCCCAAAACTGCAATAAATACATAATCCAGAACCATATTGGTTATCCCGGACAGTATGGAAAGCACCAGTCCCAGCATTGGCCGTTCGCTGACCACAAAAAAATTCTGGAAACTGGTCTGAAGCATAAATGGAACACTTCCTGCAAGAAGAACTGCTCCATAGCTGATACAGTCATCAATCAGAAGCTCACTGGCACCGGCAGCCCACATAATAGGCTCTACAAGCAGCACTGTGATAACGGAAAGCAGACCTCCCACAATCATGATCGTATAGATGATCATTGAAAAATACCGGTCAGCCAGCTCTTTATTGCCTTCCCCTAAAGTTCTGGCTACCAAAGCGCTGCCGCCTGTACCCAGCATAAAGCCTATGGCTCCTATGATCATGGCAATGGGAAAAGCGATATTCACTGCTGAAAGTGCCATATCTCCAACAAGATTGGACACAAACAGCCCGTCTACCACACTGTATAACGATGCTATTACCATTGTCACTATAGAAGGAAGTGTAAATCTTAACAGTCTTCCATAGCTAAAATGATCGGATAATCTGATCTTCATAAACAAAAACCTTTCTTATTTTCTATATGCGAAAAGAGGAAGGCCATTATCATCCAATGGAAGGGAAACCACTCCCTGGATCAAAGGCATTGCATACTGTATAAAGTCGTCTGTCATATCATTGCCAGCTTCTGCGATCCATGAAACAGGAACAGGCTTTTCTTTATTGCAGATCTCATTTACATCTTCCAACCCATAATTCAGTACATATTCATCCTTTTCGCTGTCTCGTATAAAGGACACCATCTGTCCTGTTTCACCCTGTACAGCAGCCTTTACACCAAATGCTCCGGCCTCCATAGCCTCTTTCTGGTCTGCAGCAGAGAGCATAGCTGTAGAACATCTCTGATTTACATTCAGTTCTACAGACCTTACCTTTACCTGAAGACGGCTTCGTACCAGGTTCTCCAGATACTTTCCGCAACCTGTAAGCATTTTGTGCCCGAAATTGTCAGTGCATACATCATTCTCATATTCGCAGATAAAGGTTCCTTTTTTCATCCCTGATCCCTTCAGATACACATACCACCACATTACAGTTCTTATCAAAAGCATGCTCCACATCCATCAGGAATTTTTCTGTGTCAAAAGCTTTTTCCGGCAAATATACAAGAAGCGGATTATCTCCTGAATATTTCCTGGCAAGCACGGAAGCAGCAGTCAGCCAGCCTGCATGACGACCCATGATCTCAACAATTGTAACAGATTTTTTCTCATAAACATTAGCATCAACAACAATCTCCCGCACGGTAGACGCCACATATCTGGCAGCACTTCCATATCCGGGTGTATGGTCTGTCTTCACCAGGTCATTATCAATGGTCTTGGGAATCCCCAGGATCCGCACGTCACTGCCGATCCTTTTTCCATACCGTGACAGCTTACTTACTGTATCCATGGAATCATTGCCGCCTATATATACAAAATAGCCAATATTCATATCATGAAAGCTGGCAAAGATCTGCTTATATGCCAGATCATCCAGATCCTCAGGAAGCTTATGTCTGCAAGAACCAAGATATGCCCCTGGTGTATATTTCAGTGTTTCCAAAGCTTCCCCGGAAGCGCCACTTCAAAATCCAGAACCTGTCCTTTCAGAAATCCCTCGATTCCATTTACCATTCCATAAATACGGTCAACTTCAGCCTGATCTCTTCCCTCTTTAACAACGCCATAAAGACTGCTGTTGATTACAGCGGTCGGTCCTCCTGACTGTCCCACGATCAGATTTTTTCTGTCCATATCATAGCCCTCCTTCTTATGATCTGTAAATCAGTCCTCTCATTATATATGAAAACCTCTAAAAAGTAAATGTGATATAGCCATTCATTGCTTTACTATATCCTTTTTATCCCTTATAATGAAAATAATGATACGCATTACAATAACATTAAAAGAAGGTTTTACATATGGACAACAAGCTTAATCTCCCTTTCCTGGACACACCGGATCCGGAAAGATTTATCAAAAACGCAGCTAAGTTCAGTGATCTTATGATGATGTACCGCTGTACCATCCGGGAACTCCAGACCAAACTGGAAGTACTGAATGATGAATTTTCCATTGAAAATAAAAGAAATCCTATTTCTTTTATTAAGACAAGAATAAAAAAGCCTGAAAGTATTTACCGGAAGCTTCAAAAGCTTGGCTATGAATTTTCTGCTGAGAATATTCAGGAACAGTTGAATGATGTAGCCGGTGTCCGGGTTGTCTGCGCATTCATTGACGATATTTATACGGTTGCAGATCTGCTGGCCAGCCAGGATGATATCAAGGTACTGCAGATCAAGGATTATATAAAGAATCCCAAGCCCAATGGCTATCGCAGCTATCATATGATCGTTGAGATCCCGGTTTTCTTTTCCCGCGGTAAAACACCTATGCGTGCGGAAATCCAGATCCGTACCAATGGCATGGATTTCTGGGCTACTCTGGAGCATCAGCTGCGTTACAAAAAGGGCATTGAAGAGATGGAAGGCTATGATCAGATCAGTGCAGAACTTTTAGAATCTGCTCATGCCATGATCGAGATGGATAATGAAATGCAGCATATCAAAGACATGATCGGACAATTTCACGAATTATAAAGCTATCATTTTATACAAAAGAGTGTGCTGCACATTTCTGTATCAGCACACTCTTTCTTTTTTCGTATTTAGTTTTTAATTTTATTCACCGAATTCTTTGTGATCTTCATCCAGCTTATGTTTGATCTCAATCTTTTGTTGCGCCTCTTCCTTCTCTTCTTCCCGTGTCTTTGGAAGGATAATGTTCATGATCACCGCTATAATCGTTGCCAGCACCACCGGGGATTTCCCAAAGATGGTGGTAACCCACGCCGGAAAGCCAGCCAGTGCTGCAGTTGCCTGGGACACTCCCATTCCCAGTGCTGCTGCAAGACCAACGATGGATGAATTCCGATAATCCATTTCTGCTGAAGCAACCAGCTTCATACCTGTCATGGCAATGGATGCAAATACAGAAACTGTAGCGCCTCCAAGCACACACTGGGGAATCGTAGTAAGAATGGCAGAAAACTTGGGAACAATCCCTGCAATGCCAAGGATCACAGCCGCCAGTCCCAGTACCCATCGGTTAATTACCTTTGTAGTAGTAACGATTCCCACATTCTGACTGTATGTGGCAGTGGGCAGGCCTCCTGCCAAGGCTCCCACAATATTGGAGATACCGTAGCCAACAATTCCTTTCTGTAATTCCTCATCCTTCGGTGTTCTGTTCATAGCACCGATGGTCGTTGCTGAATAATCACCAATAGCCTGAATGGAATTGATCGCAAACAATATACCGATGGCAATACAGGAAGATGGCTCAAACTCAATGCCAAAATGAAGCAGAGACGGAAGCTGACAGACTCCTGCTTCTCCTATACTTGAAAAATCAACCATTCCAAAAGGAATCGCCACCAGGTATCCTGCAATGATGCCGATCAGAATAGATGCCAGCTTCCAGATCCCTTTTCCGAAATGATTCAGCACGGTTACTACGATCAATGTAAAGAATGCAATCGCCCAGTTCTGCCAGGAGCCATAGTCCGGACTGCTGACCCCGCCAGCCATGTAGTTGATGGCAGTGGGATATAATGACAGACCAATGGTAAATACAACTGTTCCAGTGATCAACGGTGGAAAAAAGACCCTGATCTTCTTTACCAGCAATCCCATTACCACAGCCACAAAACCGCCTGCCAGTTCTGCGCCCATAATCGCTGCAATCCCATAAGACTCTGCGATTGCCTGCATACTGGGCACATAAGCAAAGCTTACTCCCATGATGATGGGTAATCCTGATCCAATAGCAAACCTGGCTTTTCCTCCGATTGGAAAAAGCTGCAGCAGCGTAGACAACGCTGCCATTACCAATGCAGACTGAATCAGTATTACCTGTTCTTCTCTGGATAGACCCCCCCGGGAATTGCTCCGGAAATAATGATTGCCGGCGTAACGCAGCCTACGATCATAGCTACTACATGCTGCATAGCAAGCGGAAATGCTTCTGCAAGGCGTGGAATCCCATCAGTTTCAAAAATACTGCCCCTCTTCATTACAACCTCCCAATGTGTTTTTGAATACTTTCAGCATTCTTGATTCCATCATACCATCTCATGTACAAAAAAGCAATTCATCTTCCTATTCTGATGCAGCTTCATCCTGGGCTAATTCTTCCTATTCTGATGCAGTTTCATCCTATGCCAATTCTTCCTATTCTGATGCAGTTTCATCCTGTGCCAATTCTTCCTCATTCTGGATCTCGTCCAGCATCAGGTCATCTCCCTCACCGATCTCCTCATCTGTAGCTTCAGCCTCTTCAGATGGGGCTTCTGTAGATGGCTTCTCAGTGATCTTTGCAGAATCATATAATAAGTCTTTTACCTTTTCGTCGAAAAGATTCTCTACCAGATATTCTCTGGTATAACCGGCCTCAAAAGAAGCCGCATCCTCTCCGTAATAGTCTGCATTCTGCGTCACATAATCCTTGTATTCCTCTCCGTCTGCAGTGATGTTATTGGCTTTACAGTATGCACTGATAAACAGATATCTGTTTACAAGCTTCTCCGTTTCTGACTGTACATCCTCATCTGTAATGCCAAACATCTCCAGCACATCATCAATGGTATTATCCTCTCCTACAAACATGGAATAGCTGGAAAGGATCTCTTCTTTGCACTGATCATACAGCTCCTGTGGATATCCGTCGAATGTAGCATTTGCCATCGCTGCCTCCAGCAGGGACTCTGTTGCATCATAATAGCTTCTGCTGGTATATTCCTCCTCCAGATACTCCCGAATGGACTGCTCATATTCTTCAAGAGTTGTATATTCTGTATTTTCTTTTACATAATCCAGGTTGTACTCAGGTACTTCAACCTGTACCACATCAGAAACCTCAACGGAAAAATCCACCGTCTGTCCGGCCCATTCCTCCATCCACATATCTTCATCATAGGAAACAGAAAAGTCCAGCTTATCCCCTGCGGATACGCCTGTAAGCTTCTCATCGAATTCAGCACCATAATCCTCCTGCCCAAGGATCACAGAAGAATCCTCCTCCTACCATCCTGGGAATCATCCCCTTCTACTTTATAGGTCATTGTGAAGTATACGGTATCTCCCTCTACAGAAGGCTTATCTGTGGAAATCTCCTCAGAAGACTCGGAAAGCTCAGAATCGATCTCATCCTGTACCATATCATCTGTGATCTCATATGTGTACTGAACAGCCTCCAGATCCTTGGTCTCCCCAAGAGTCACATATTTGTCCGCATCCTGGATCAGATAATCTGCCGGAACTACCTTAGAGAGATCTTCTTCCTCCAGCCCGATATCCTCACCTTCCTCTGTATCTGTCAGATCCTGTTCGCCCTCATCTGTACTATCATCGGCTTCACCACTTTCATCTGTTTCACCACTATCATCTGCTGCTGTCTCATCCTGTGCATCCTCTTCAGAAGCAGACTCCTGATCTGGTGCATCTGTTGCTTCTGCTGTCTTTGTCTCTTCTGTTGTTTCTGTTGTTTCTGTTGTTTCTTTTGTTTCTTTCTTTTCTGCATTGTTACTGCCACAGCCGGCCACAAAAAGGGCTGCCACAAGGCATGCTGCAAGATATTTACGCTTAATCATTCACAAAATTCCTTTCTTGAATACACATAAAAGCATGTAATCCTAAATCCATTAATTTTTTGTTACTGTACCACTACCGTATGGTTACTATAGCATAAAAAAAAGGAGAATGTAAACATTCCCCTTTAAAAGTCACAAAGATTTCACGTTTATCGGTTGCTGGTCACGGAGTGAACAGTT
The DNA here is from genome assembly GCF_059933065.1 of Blautia sp. HA3515. Taxonomy (NCBI): domain Bacteria; kingdom Bacillati; phylum Bacillota; class Clostridia; order Lachnospirales; family Lachnospiraceae; genus Blautia; species Blautia sp. HA3515. The sequence goes on from NZ_JAYFUY010000141.1 coordinate 12,748, forward strand.
ACGTTTATCGTTCCTCACGGAAATAAGAAAGTCCCAGACTTTCCGGAGGTTGATTCTCCTTCTTCTTCCGGAAGCTTACAACCACCAGCACAATGATGGTCACCACATATGGCACCATTTGTACAAGGTCAGTCACATATCCGGCCACCTTCACTCCCAGCATATTTGGAAGGAACTGATACAGCCAGTAAAGCATACCAAAAAGATAAGCTCCCCAGATACCATTTAAAGGCTTCCAGGTGGTAAAGATAACCAGTGCTACTGCCAGCCATCCAAGAGCCTCGATCTGGCCGGTAGTTGCCCAGATCCCCTGGTTGTAATCCAGCACACATAATAAAGACCGCCGATACCTGACAATCCTGCACCAACACAGGTAGCCAGATATTTGTATTTTGTTACATTAATACCTGCTGCATCTGCAGTTCCCGGATTCTCGCCAACTGCACGCAGATTCAGACCCACCCTGGTCTTATTCAGGAAATAATGAAGCACAATGGCAATAATGATTGCTGCATATGCAAGGAATCCATAAGGGAATATTACCTTGCTTACGATCCCAAGCTTAGAAGAAAGGAAGGGGATCTTCTTTGAAAATGCAGAATAGGCAAGCGGTGCAGCTGTATAGCTGGCTCCATTTAAAATAAATACGCCAAAGAAATTAGCAACTCCCATACCAAAGGTAGTAAGAGCAAGACCTGTCACATTCTGATTGGCACGCAGGGTAATAGTCAGGAAGCTGAAAATCAATCCTCCAAATGCAGAAGCAGCAATGGCTGCAAACAGGGCAATGATCACGCAGATCCAGCCCTTTGGATCTGAGGACAATTTCTCATAGTAATAAGAACTTGCAAATCCGGCAAAGCCTCCCAGATACATGATCCCAGGTACACCTAAGTTAAGGTTTCCTGATTTTTCTGTGATCGTCTCACCCATAGATCCAAACATAATGATCGTTCCAAAAGGAATCGCCCGGATGATCCATGCAATTAACGTACTCATTCCTGCACCTCCTTCTGTTTTGAACCACGAAATACCATTTTGTAATTAATGAAAAACTCACTTCCCAGGATAAAGAACAGAATAACACCTTCGATAATACTTGCAGCATAATCATTCAGGCTGTAAGCAGAAGCGATCTCTGCTGCTCCTCTGGAAAGGAAAACAAGAAGAAAGGAAATCAACGCCATGTAAAAGGTATTAAACTTGGCCAGCCATGCAACAATAATAGCAGTAAATCCCTGTCCTCCGGCAGAGGATGTGGAAATCGTCTGATCTCTTCCTGCCACAACCAGGAAACCTGCAAGTCCGCAGGAATCGCACCGGATATCAACATGGTACGGATCGTTACCCTTTTAACATTAATACCTGCTATATCTGGGTCTGTGTTTTCAGACTCACCAACAACCGTGATCTCATATCCCTGCTTGGAATATTTCAGATAAAAATACATTACAAACATCAGGATAAATACAACCAGGATATTAATGTTGTAACGCTGTCCGAAAAACTGGGGGAACCAGCCTGCCTGGGTAGACATATTCAGTTTTCCAAGACTGGATGCCTTTCCACGCATAATATTGGTCATACAGGCAACGATACTGGTTGCCACATAGTTCATCATCAAAGTAAACAGAGTCTCATTTGTATTCCAATATGCCTTAAAAACAGCAGGGATCAATCCCCAGATACCTCCTGCAATAATGCTTGCAAGGAACATAACCAGAAGCAGTGCAGGTGTTGGAAGACTCTGTCCGCATTTTACCATAACCAGTGCTGTGGCAAGACCGCCTGCAAGAACCTGTCCTTCTGCACCGATATTCCAGAATTTCATTTTAAATGCAGGAGCCAGTGCAATACCAATACAAAGCAGGGTTACCATATGACGAAGTGCCCATGAAAAACGAATGGATGTCATAAAGGTTCCGTTAAACATAACCCCGTATACAGAAATGGGATTCAGCCCTGTAACAGCAAAGATAAAAATCGCATCCACGACAAGTGCAAGCACAATGGCAAGCGCACGGATCAGCACTTTATTACCTATGGAAGCGCCATCCCGCTTGATGAGACGTACAAAAGGCTCTTTTATTTTCTTAGTTTCACTGCTCATTCCTGTGCACCAGCCTTTCTCAGATTTGTCATAAGAAGACCCACTTCTTCCTTTGTGATCGTACGTGCATCTACCATTCCGTTTGCTTTTCCATCACACAGAACAAGGATCCTGTCACACAGGTCGATCAGTACGTCCAGATCCTCACCTACGTATACCACTGCCACACCATGACGTTTTTCTTCATCCAGCAGATTGTAAATAGTATAAGAAGTATTAATATCAAGTCCACGCACTGCATAAGCGGTCATAAGGACTGTAGGTTCTTCTGCAATCTCACGGCCCACAAGAACCTTCTGCACATTACCACCGGACAGTCTGGATACCGGAGTATTGATGCTTGGTGTAACCACTTCCAGTTCATCACGGACCTTCTCGGCCATCTTCTTAGGTCCTTTCATCTCTGTAAGGAATGAACGGCCTGCACCATAGGTTTTCAAAAGCATGTTTCCGGTCATACCCATAGAGCCAACCAGTCCCATTCCCAGACGATCCTCAGGTACAAAAGCAAGATGAACTCCTGCATCACGGATCTTCTTTGGTGTTTTGCCGATCAGCTGCAATGGCTTATCTTCTTTTCCTTTTTCGTAGAACTTTATGCTGCTTCCCTCGGCAGTGACCTGAAGACCTGCAATGGACTCCAGCAGTTCTTTCTGTCCATTCCCGGAAATACCGGCAATGCCAAGGATCTCACCGCCATAAGCATCAAAGCTTACATCATCCAGTACCTTTACGCCTTCCCGGTTATAAACAGTAAGATTAGAAACAGAAAGACGTTTTACTGTATCCTTCGGCTGGGTACGTTCAATATTCAGCTCTACCTTTTTTCCTACCATCATCTCTGTAAGAGACCCTTCAGTAGCGTCTTTTGTCTCAACTGTATCCACATATTCCCCTTTTCTCAGGATCGCCACCCGATCTGAGATAGCCAGCACTTCATGCAGCTTATGGGTAATAATGATCACAGACTTGTGATCCTTCTTCATATTGCGGATCACGGCGAACAATCTTTCTGTTTCCTGTGGGGTAAGTACTGCAGTAGGCTCATCCAGGATCAGGATCTCTGCACCTCTGTACAGAACCTTGACGATCTCCAGGGTCTGCTTCTGAGATACACTCATCTCATATACTTTCTGGTCCAGATTCAGGTCAAAGTGATACTTCTCACAGATGGCCTTTGCCTTGGCCCTGATGGCTTTCATATCAAATTTTTCTTTTTTCTCAAGTCCAAGGGCAATATTCTCAACTGCTGAGAACACATCGATCAGCTTAAAATGCTGATGGATCATTCCGATGCCAAGATCGTAGGCATCCTTGGGAGAACGTATCTCCACAGGTGTTCCGTTCACACGGATCTCTCCGGAATCCGGGAAATAAATACCTGCGATCATATTCATAAGTGTGGTCTTCCCGCTTCCGTTCTCGCCCAGCAGGGACAGGATCTCACCTTTCCTTACGTTCAGTGTTACGCCTTTATTGGCAATTACCTTACCGAATGTTTTGGTAACATTCGTCAACTGAATTGCATATTCCAAACTCCTATGCCTCCCTTCTGTATTAATGTCTGTATGCGGGGGCTTTTGCATCTCAGACAAATAAAGAGGGCTGCCGCATGAACCTTGCAGTCTATGCAGCAACCCCTTTGTATACCAGCTAAATTACTCTACTGCTTCTGCGTCCTCTGTGATTCCATCAATACGAAGTGTGAAATATGGTGCGCTTCTGAAGGTAGACTCTGCAAAATGTCCATCCTCGATGGCTTCCACTGTATCTCCCTGGTAAATAACAGATGCCGGATCTGTGGAGAAATCCAGTGAACGCAAGATCACAAGGTGCACTTGTAACTTCTTGCACCGTCAACTGTAAACGTAGATGTATCAAATACCTGAAGAGAACCATCTTTGATCTTATTCTCAACATCCTCTACGTACTCTGCTGTGCCTTCTGCACAGGACTCACCAAGATCTGTAATGCCTACAGCATCATCTGCAAATCCCTTGGACCAATCCTGCTCAAGATCGCCGCCACCCATAACGGTAGAAATTGCATATTTGTAATATGCTTCCCAGTTATTGGTTGCAGATGTAAGAGCTGCTGTAGGAGCAGTTGCGATCATGTCGATGTTATAACCAACAGAATAGCAGATCTTACCACTGTCAAGAAGCTTCTGGGTAGCTGCCGGAGCACCTGTGGAATCTGCATGCTGTCCGATGATCACAGAACCATTTGCGATCAGTGCCTCTGCTGCTGCACCCTCTTTGTCAATATCAGTCCAGC
>NZ_JAYFUY010000142.1:0-3116 GCF_059933065.1 Blautia sp. HA3515
ATGTTGACCTGTCTGGTAAACGCAGTTCTTGATAATGTTACAGATGGCTCTATCGTACTGATGCATGATATTTTCAGTTCCTCTGTCAAGATGCAGCAGAGATTCTGATACCAAGATTGATCCAGGAGGGTTATGAACTGGTTACAGTCCATCAATTAGCCGAAAGCAAAGGGATCACTCTTCAGGGCGGAGTGCTTTACAATTCACTGACGTAATTCTAGTTCAAAAAACAGCTGCAGATCAGATCTGCAGCTATTTTATTACCCTTTATTCAGTTTTTTCTTCCAGAAGTCCACTGTAAATATATGCAGTCTGACCTTCATACTCCACCTGGATCCAATCTCCTTCAGAACCAAGCTTCTGAACTTCCTCACCAGCAGAGAGACACACCAATAATATCTGCGTCACTGCTGGCAGCAGCGCGCACATTACAGTCTTCTGTCACTACCAGTGTAGTCCCATCAGATACAATGGATGAATCACTGGTATCCTGGCCAAGGCCATCAAGAAATGCTGTCAATGCAGGATCACCTGCCTGTGCATCCTCAAGCTGCTTGCGGATATCAGAGTAAAGTGTCTTAACATCCTCATCTGCTTCCAGCCCATCAGTATAGGCGGAAATCTCCGTATCCTCTACTGCGGAAACCTGCACTCGATCTTCCACCTGGCCTCCGCTGTTGCCTTATATACACATACAACTGACTCAATGCCGGCATCCTTGGTATCATTGTCCCTTGCAAATATAGTAAAAACTTGCATAGAGACCACATATGAGTCATCTTTCAGCCCCTTTTTCACATAAACATCCCGCACTTCATACCCTTCAATATAGTCCTTTGCATTAGTGATCTTTGATTCATCGGACGGTGCAAGATTGTCTACATATGTTTTAAGCGTTGCAATATCTTTGTCCCCAAGAGCCTTGTAATAGCCCGTAATTAATGCAGTAATCTCTGCATTGCCTTTTTCCATGGGATTGGCGTCTTTCTTCCCGTCAGTCTCCCCATCTTTTGCCGGAGAAGAAGGAACATTTCCCTGGTTATCCTGCGATGCTGTCTGCTGATCTCCCTGCCCCTGATCGGTACCCTTCTTACCTTTAACACAGGCATGGATTCCAAAAGCCAAAGCACCAACGATTAACAGAATCGCTCCGCCTAACATAAAATAGCGAAGGTTATCTGATAACCATTCTCTAAAATTGTCCAAGTTCTTGTCCTCCTTATAAAACAACGCACCGGAACGCTGGGTCGTTCCAGGCAGCACACCTGAAGGGAATCGAACCCCCGCACATGGTACCGGAAACCACTGCTCTATCCACTGAGCTACAGGTGCTTAAAACTTACTGTTGAATTATCAAAGTACACTGCTTCAACTTTAAAAAAGTATATCACAATCTGCATCAGATGTAAAGTTTTTTCTTTTGGTTGAAAATTCATGTCTAATGCGGACAATTTAACCGAATCAAGTAAGTCCCCTGAATCGATTGCGAAAAGCAATAAGCAGTGGGTGGGGACTTGCTTGTATCAGGAGGAGTGCAAGCTCCTTCTGATAAACTGCGAAGCAGTTATTCGGTTATGAGCAAGTAGCGAAGCGGATTGCGAATATTCGCTTGACTAATACTAGAAAACCATGCATCCACCAAAGTGATCGTACAGTCCTGGCATCCTTACATAGAATCATTATTCTTTTTTCAAGTCACAAAAACGGACTTTCACCACTGCCAGTGCTCCCATCATCAGCACCACACCGATTACCAGGCATAATCGGGCTCTGGATAAAACCTGCAAATATATAAGTGATAAAGGATACCACTGCTGCCACCACAGCATAAGGAAGCTGTGTGGACACATGGCTTACATGGTCACACTGGGCGCCTGCTGATGCCATAATAGTGGTATCAGAAATAGGCGAACAATGATCTCCACATACAGCTCCGGCCATACATGCGGAAATAGAAATGATCATCAGATCTCCAGGTGTGTTTTCAAATACATGTACAACAATAGGAATCAGGATGCCAAAGGTTCCCCAGGAAGTTCCTGTTGCAAAAGCCAGGAAGCAGGCAACCAGGAAAATAATGGCAGGCAGCATGTTTACAAGACCGGAGGCAGAAGATTTTACCATTTCTGCTACGAATTCTGCTGCTCCAAGACTGTCTGTCATGCTCTTTAAGGTCCATGCAAAGGTAAGGATCAGGATTGCTGGAACCATGGATTTAAAGCCATCCGGAATACATGCCATACAATCTCTGAAGGACAATACCTTCCGCACCAGATACAAAAGCACAGTGATCACCAGGCCAAAAAAGCTTCCAAGTACAAGTCCTACAGATGCATCACTCTGGAAAAAGCAGTTACAAAATCAGTGCCGTCAAAAAAGCCGCCGGTATAGATCATTCCGATCACACAGCAGATCACAAGGGAAATGATGGGAATCAGAAGATCCATTACTTTTCCCCGGGGATTCACCTTTCCATCTTCTTCAGCACCTGCATAGGGCCTTGCAGCGGTAGTAAACAAGTCGCCTTTTAATGCATTGGATTCATGAACGCCCATGGCACCAAATTCTGCTTTCATCAAAACCATAGATACCATCATTACAATCGTAAGGAGTGCATAATGATTATATGGAATGGCACGTACAAATACAGACATTCCGTCTTCTCCCGGGACAAACCCACTAACAGCTGCTGCCCATGAAGAAATAGGGGCAATGATACAAACCGGAGCTGCTGTAGCATCGATCAGATATGCCAGCTTTGCCCTTGAAACATTGTGCTGATCTGTGATGGGACGCATAACGCTTCCTACTGTAAGACAGTTAAAATAATCATCAATAAAGATCAGTACACCTAAAAGAATGGTTGCAAGCTCTGCTCCACTCTGGTACGGATATGCTTTCCTGCCCAGCGTCCGAAAGCCGCAGAACCTCCTGCCCGGTTCATCAAACATACCATGGTACCCAGAATTACAAGGAATACCAGGATACCCACATTGCTGCTTGAAGACAGAACACCGATCATTCCTTCTGAAAAATATGATTGACTGTGCCCTCAAAATTACCTCCTGAATAAAGGATTGCCCCTACCAGGATCCCAAGGAACAAAGAGCTGTATA
>NZ_JAYFUY010000143.1:0-11236 GCF_059933065.1 Blautia sp. HA3515
TGTCAGAAACAGTAATTCCAGTGCCAGTTCCGTATTAACATTGGCACGAAGACGTACTTTCGTCTTATCCAGTGCCTCCAGTATCTTTTCCAAGATCTCCAGATGAACGCTGACTGGCCTGTTCCTGATATAATTGATCTCCTGCTTAAATACCAGATTGTCGATCTCTCTGGTAGCTTTGAACATCAGAACATCCCTAAACTCAAAATGCGAAAATATCCAGATAGTCATTAATATTCTGCTTCTCACTGGACAGATTCTTAATGGCTTCTGTCAGCTCATATACTTCCATGGATCTGTACTTCAGAATCTTAAGTGCCTTCTGGGTGTACATCCTAAAACTCCTGCAGGTGGCTGCTTCCTTTGCCTTGCCTAACACCGCCATGTGCAAAAGATGCATCAATCTCTGCCTGATAATCCTGTACACCAAGATGCTCCATCAGATATTTCTTTACCAATCCATCATCTACTACTTTCCTATATCAAGACGTACACATCTGGAACGTATGGTAGGCAGAAGACCATCAATATGACCGGCGTAAGCAGCATGATCACAGCGTATTCCGGCGGCTCTTCAATGGTTTTCAGGAAGAGCGTTCTGCGCCTGCGGTGTCATGATCTCTGCATCCGGAATAATATAGATCTTATGCGGACTGCTGTAAGGCTTAATATCCACATCATTTACTACCTGCTCACGTATTTCATCAATACTGATGGTGTTTGGTTTTTCATGTTTCACCATGATGATATCCGGGTGATTCTTACCAATAGCTCTCTTACAGGATTCGCACTTCCCACAAGCATTCTCGCCACCTGCTTCGCATTGCAGTGCTCATTTGCATAAATGCCGGCAAGCAGCCGCTTTCCGGATCCCGGTTCTCCGGCAAAAATATAGGAATGTGATATCTTTCCTGTTTTGATTGCATTTTGTAAATGCCTGATAATCTCTTCATGCCCTATCACATTATTAAACCCTACCATAGGAATCGCCCCTCTCTCATCAATCTTGTTTCAGTATATCATATTTTCGGATATAATGCTACAATTTACACAAGACGCCGGATCCGTAAAACGAAAACCTGATATATCTTTTCTGCACAATTTACCCCCAGCTATGATACCTACGGATTGTTTCGTGCTAACACTCCCACAATCCTACCCTATCTTCGTATTTTATTGTGTTTTGATATAGCGTACAATCTCCTCCACACAGTCCTCCAGTTCCACATTCTGAAACCTCTTCCAGATTCCTGCCTTCAAAATATTCTCCTCAGAAAAATCCGCCTGATCTGCCAGGAAACGTCTGCACATTTCCTCATACTTTGGCTTCTCTTGCTCCTTTTCCCTGTTCAGAGCACGGGTAAGACGTTCTCCATCCTCCACTTCAATATAAACCGGACGGACTGCATCCTCTCCGTAATAGTTTTTTAGTTTAAGATAGGATTCCAGGGTGCCAATCCCAAGATAATCATCCTGTGCCAGATCTACCTGCCCGTCATCTGCGGTAAAATAAGACCAGATCCCATGCATGGTACTGTAAGAACGCGCCTCGATCACAGCAACCCTTTCTCCTGAATTCTTTCAGCTTTTCTTCATCTGTAAAAAAATATTGCTTTCCTTCTTCTTCTCCGTCACGTATAGGACGGGTTGTATATAAAACCATTTTTTTCAGATTCAGCTCTGTATGCTGCATCAGTCTTGCATAGATATGATCCTTACCTGATGCAGCTCTTTGCCATGACAGAAAAAATCTTTCCCATATGGTTTCAGGGCATAAGCCCTATAACTCCTTTACTACTGCTATGGTTTCATTTGTATTGTCTGCAAGACCCTGGAAATTCAGTCCCTGCTCCATGTATCTTCTCTCATTCTTCATGAAAAGTCCAGTGATCTGCTCGCCTGGCACCAGAAGCGGAATCCCCGGCGGATATAAATAAGCAAATTCTGTAGAAATCTTCCCTGCACTTTCTTCTAAAGGACAAGGCACAGACGGAGCATCCATTGCCTGGGATATCCTCATAAACTGCTTCTTTTCTTCCCAGCGAAAATCATACTCTGTCCTCTTATCTTCCACCTTCAAAATAGCTGCTTCTCTTTCATCTATGGTCTGTATTGCCTCACACAAACGTAAAAATCCTTCTTCTGTATCGCCTGCTGCTGCCATAGCGATCACATACTGCTCTGTCTCCATCTCCACTTCGATCTTAAATTCCTGACGCAGGATCTTGGCAAGCTGTGTGCCGTTAAAGGAACAATGCTCTGTAGACAATATGATCTTTGATCTGTCAAAATCAAAATATTCTTTATTGCCTGGCTCAGGAACTAATCTTATATAATTACATTTTGCCAAGCTTCGCCTTACCTGTTCCAGCTGCCTGGTAAAGGTGCGAAACATGTCCGTACCTTCTCTTTTCATCTTATCTACACAGGCATCAATACTTGCCATAAGTACATAGGAGGGACTGCTGGTCTGATAAATGTCCATAAACCTGGCAAGCTTTGTCCCATCTACACGATCACTGCACCTGTGAAGAACTGCAGTCTGTGTCATAGAAGGCAGGGTCTTGTGAAAACTCTGAATCACCACATCTGCTCCCAGCTTCTCTGCTGGCACAGGGAAATAAGAAGAATACCGGAAATGAGCACCATGAGCCTCATCTACGATCAGTGGAACCTGATGCTCATGTGCGATCCTGGCGATTTCCTGAATATCTGACACTACCCCATCATAAGTAGGAGAAGTGATCAGCACTGCCTGGATATTTTTATTTTCTTCCAGTGATCTTTCCACACGGGAAGGCAAAATTTCTCCATTTATCCCCAATTTAGGATCTGTCTGTGGATAAATGTATATTGGTTCAAGATCTCTTAAATAAATCCCATGATATACTGCTTTGTGGCAGTTACGGGCTACCAGGATCTGACCTCCCTTTTCTACAGAAGCAGAAACAGCCGCAAGGATAGCTGCCGTACTTCCATTTACAGAAAAAAAACTTTGTTTTACTTCGTAAAGCCTGGCCAGTTCCTCCTGTGCTTCTTTAATGATCCCTTCTGCGTGATGAAGATTATCAAATCCATATATTTCTGTAATATCCTGCTCTATTGGAAAATCTCCGTACACAGATGCTTTGTTTCTTTTGTGCCCCGGCATGTGAAACGGGTAAGACCCTTCCTGTCCGTATGCTTCCAGCTTTTTATATAATCGTTCCATCCTGTCCTCACGTCCTGTCTGCGTTCATTATAAGCGTTATCATATCTATCCGCAATCTCATTTTTATATTCCATCCGTTTGCATAGATCAAAATTCATCCAAAGCAATCACAGAGCTTTATATTTTTTCTTGCTATCCTTCTACTGATTCTATCGCCGTTCCATTTCCAGAACGGATATACCATATTTCTTTTTAAAACAGGTACTGAAATATCCTGGATCTTTAATTCCAACCTTTTCCGCAACTTCATAGGATTTCATGGAAGTCTGGCGCAGAAGTCTGAAAGCTTCTTCCATCCTTAAATCAAAAAGATATTCCCTGAATGTTTTTCCGGTTCTCTTTTTGAATGCCCTACTTAAATAATTCGGATTAACAAACATCAACTCTGCCACCTGCGCCAACGTGAGATCCGGCGACTCATAGTTTTCTTTCACATAGTTCTCAACATTTTGAACAACATTGACATTTTTTGTTTCATTTTCTCTTCGATACAGATAGAAAATAGAATCAATCAAACCAATCAAATAATAATGTAATTCAGAGATTTCTCTACATTCCACCAATTTCGGCAAAACTTCTTTTCGATATTTATCAACCGCCTCCTGTTCTATTCTGATATCTGCCGCTGCAGCAAATATTTCCATTGCATAATTCATACTGGCAAATACAATTTCCTCTTTTTGCAGAGCTCTTGTCTGAAATCCATTGAATCCCTTGGTAACTTCTTTTTTGGCCTCATTGACCATCCCCTGTCGCAGGTAGTGTCCCAGATTTTTCCAGTAACTTTCTTCTATATATGTTTCTGCAGTATTTATTTTCATGATTTCAGAGTATATATGACAGGCATTTTTTTCTGTGGAGAGGATATGATGAAGCACATGTCTTGCTTCCCTGTATGAAATAGAGAGCTGGCGAATATCACTGTATCGTTCGCCCACTCCTATACGGATAGAAATGCTATGTTTTTTGCCAAACTCTTCTGCAAACCGTAATAATTCATGATAAAAATTAAGACCATTCTGATTATTAATTAAATCTACCCTTTGAAATCTGCTTTCAAAAATCAACACATTAGGGTATTTTTTGAAATAATCATCAACTGATTTTCGAACCTGAATAGACTTCAGTAAATCCTGTTCCTGATCAAATTCCTCTTCCTGTTTATACTCTATGATAGCAGCCTGAAAACAGTTTTCCTCCAATTCAATTCCAAAGAAACGCAGGTTTTCCGCTACACTCTCCACATTTTTACTGGTAACTAATCGCCCAATACTTTTCTCTCGAATAGAGGCATAATTTCGTTCCAATATTTCTTTGTACTGACGAAATTCCTCTTTATGCTGGCGTTCCTCTTCAATTACACCCCTTAGCTTTATTGCCATTTCTTTCAATATTTCCGCATCAATTGGTTTGAGAATATAATCAAAGATTCCCATTTTTAAGCCTTCATTAACATAGGAAAATTCATCATATCCGGAAATCACAACAACCTTCAGATCCGGAAATTCTTCCAGTACCGTTCTCCCCAGATCCAATCCGGTTTTACCCGGCATACGTACATCTGTAAACAAAACATCCGGCTGAACCTTCTCTACAAGTTCCAATCCTTCTTCTGCAGTTTTCGCTGAACCAACGATCTCATAGCCCAATTCATTCCAATCCACGCAAAGAGATATCAACTCACGAACCAGTCTTTCGTCATCCACAATTACTAATTTAAGCATTTCTTCTATCCACCCATTTCTCAATACATAACAAATCACTAAAATTCAAAACGAATGATTCTGTGTCTTCTATTGATTAGATTATATTATTCATTTTTCATTTTGTCTATGTATGATGTAGCCTCTTCATGATTCGCATTAATTACTCGGCGCATTCGAAGACTAATTATACTCAGAATAAAACCTATTATTCCAATAATCAATGCAAAGACATATAATGATCTCACTCCTTTAAATGACAAAATGAAGCCACCTGCTAAACTGCCAATTACACAGCCCATCGCATTCATCCCTGACATGTAAGCCTGTCCTTTATATTTATCCCCGGCCTCCATTTCTTCATTCGTATAGTGCACGGAAGCTCCTGTAAGCAGAGCAAATGATCCAATCTGTAGCAATTGCACCATATAGATTGTCATAACATTTCTGGCTAGTAAATATCCGATGCCTTTGGCAATAAAAAATCCTCCGGCAATTGCCAACATTTTTTTACTCGATATTTTACGTACCCAAAAAGTGAATCCAAATAATGTAATCAACTCACTCATAGCCGCAATCGCATTAGATATCCCCAGGTTTCCCGAATCACCTCCCATTTGTTCCAGAAAATAAATCATATAGTTTCCGGTGAAATTATGAAAAATATACATACATAAAATTGCCAGTAACATTACACTAAAGGAAGTGTATTTTTTGAAAAATACACTTCCTTTCGTTGAATAAATCTGCTTTGTTTCTGTTTTGACATCAGAGTTTTCCACATATGGCAGTCTCCAAAGTGTAATTGTACACACACCAGTTAAAATAAGTGCTGTAAATGGTATTATCCGTACATTGAATCTGCTGATCAACCCTCCGATCATCAGAGAAATAATAGAATAGGCAATCGATCCGCATGCTCTCGTGGATCCAAAATCAAGTGATATTCCTCTATTCACATAATATATGCTGATGGCGTTTACCAATGGTTGAACCGCCCATATAACTCCTAATACCAGAAAAAAGATGAACGCTGACAAATATCCGTCTTTTTGCCAAAATCCCATTGCAACAAGGAAACACAACAACATCACGAACGATATTTTACAAACAGTCAAAAAATCAAAATGTTTCCCGCTATCTGCAATACCTGCCAATACTGGTTGAAGAGAAAAGCCGAAAATACTGGCAGCAGCAATAATAATTCCTATATTTGAAGATTCATATCCTCTACTACTCAGAAACACCACGGCAAAACCATAAATTGTACTGCAACTTCCCCAGTAACATGCCTGGATAACACAATATTGAAATGTTAGTTTACGCGTATTAATATCCATATTTTTCTCTCTATTCTATTATCCCCCTCCTTGTTGGGGAGGGGGAATTATAACGTATTCTTGCTACTATTCAGCTCTTGCATTAACTACACAGATTGCAATACTGCTTCTCTATTATTTTAAAGATGATTAGATGTGATTATTTTCTTTCATTAAATGCATAACGGAACACGATAGATTTTATCTGCGTTACTTCATCCATTACTTTTGAAAGACTCTCACGACTATTGCCACTCATCTTCTTTCCACCGCCGAATGGAAGTTCTGCAGCACGGAAATTACCAGATCCATTGATTGCAATGTGTCCTGTTTTTAATCTTCTGCATACCTGAAGACAATTATAGATATTTGCAGAGAAAATTCCGCCACCGAGACCGTAATCTGAACCATTTGCAATCGCAACTGCTTCATCAACAGTATCAAATCCGATTACCGGCCATACCGGTCCAAATACTTCCATATCTTTTGCAATGTCCATATCTGGTGTTACATCAACCAGAATTGTCGGATCATAAAAAGCTCCGTTTCTCTTTCCACCACGGGCAATCTTTGCTCCCTGTTCAACAGTAAGATTTACCTGCTGTTCCACTTTTTTTGCAGCTCTTTCATGGATCATAGGTCCCATGTTTACTTCTGGATTCATCGGATCACCAATTACCAGTTTATCTAATTCTGCAGTAAGCCTTTTTACAAATTCCTCTTTCAAAGAATTATGAACAATAAAACGTTTTGAACCTGTGCAACACTGACGGTTATTACGAGCCTGATCTTCTGCTTCTTTAATTACAAGATCCATATCTGCATCTTCAAAGACAATGAATGGATCATTTCCACCCAGCTCAAATTTATAATCCGTCAGATGATTTGCAGCTGTTTTTGCAATACTAAGCCCGGCTTCTGTGCTCCCTGTAAAGTTTACACATGCAATACGGGGATCATCAACAAGCCACGTTCCAACTTCAGCACCTTTTCCTGTAATAATCTGTGCTACGCCTTCTGGAAGCCCAGCTTCTCCAAGAAGTTCATGAAGTTTAATCAATGTAAGAGGGTCAAAAGATGGTGCTTTTACGACAATCGTATTTCCAGCTGCAAGTGCAGCAGCTGTCTTAAATGCCCAAATTGCCGGTGGAAAATTATAAGGAATAATGCATGCCAAAACACCAAGTGGTTCATGCAGTGTAATCTGCAAATCTGCATCATATCCAGGTTCTGTTCCAATCGGCATTGTGCTTCCATAGTAATGCTTCGCTACTTCACAAGCCCCGTTATATGTATAGGCAACAGAATCCATTTCCCATACTGCTTCTTTCATATATGGTTTTCCGGCTTCTTTTGCTAATAATTCACCAAGTTCCAGGCGATGTTCCATAACAAGACTTGCAAACTTATGAAGAATTTTGCAACGTTCACGTACCGGTAATAATGCCCACGCTTCTTGTGCCGCTTCTGCTCCGTCGATTGCCTTTTTTACATCTTCTTTTGTTGCAGATGGAACTGTATCAATAACTTCCTGTGTTGCCGGATTTACGACAGGTTGTGTTGCATGATCACTTGCTTCTGTATATTTTCCATTAATAATCATTAACATATTTCTTCCTCCTAGTTATCTTATGAATGAGTCTTTAAATAATCAAGTACCTGATTGAAACTTTTGACAGCTCCAGTTGCTCCTAATTCACCGATTGCAATTGCGGAGGTTGCCGATCCAAATTGGAGTGCCTCCTTGAGTTTCATACCACGAATAATTGCACAAATGAATCCTGCCATAAAATTATCTCCCGCACCCGTAGTATCTACAACCTTTTCGGCAACAGTGCCTACACGACATTCTTCATTCTCAGTATGTGCATAAACACCATCTGCACCCATTTTGATCACAACATTTTTTACACCATATTGATGCAATGTTTCAGCAATTTCCCGTGGATCATTTTTTCCTGTATAATATACCGCTTCGTCATAGCTTGGAACCAAATAATCAATATGTGGAAGAGTTTCTCTGAGATCTTCCAACGAAAGCTCTTTTAAATCCATAACCATATCAGCAAAAACAATAGCTCCTGCTTTTTTTGCTGCTATTAGAAGCTCTTTAAGATCTGCATCCGATTGTCTGTGAGAGTAGAAAAGACTGGCGATCGAGATTGCCTTCAGATCTTCTGTCAATTTCATTTTTCCAGGAAGCCTGAACCGCATCATTGAGGACGCATTTTGTGGAACTGCCAGAAAACTTCTCTCACCATCGCTTCCAACCAATACAACCGAAGTTGCTGTCGGATATTCCTGGTCTATAATAATTCCTTCTGTGGAAATACCTGCTTCAGCACATTTAGCTATATAAAATGATCCACTGTCATCATCTCCCACAGCCGTTGCCAGCATTACCTCATGTCCAAGTCGATGTAATGTGATGGATTGGTTTGTTGCATCGCCCCCGATTTTCATGCCCACACTTTCAACCTGATGCGTCTGTCCATCCAGTTCAACCTGAGGAACACCCTTTGCAAGAAGATCTACGGTTCCCATTCCGATACATATAATTTCTGGTTTCATATACTTTCCTCTTTACCACTGTCAAGGCAACTATTCATAAATTAAATAATCCTGTATTTTTCTGCAGTTTCTTTTACTAAGGCTTTCTGAGTTTCAGTCAATGGCTGGAATGGTTTTCTGCAGACACCGCAATCCATTCCCTGAAGAGTCAGTACTTCCTTAATCCCCTTAAATATTCCTACTTTACACAGCACTTCGATAATTGCATTTACTTCGCCCTGCACTGTAATGGCCTCTTCTTTTTTATTTTTTTTGTATAAATCAAAAAGCATTATATATTTTTCTGGCATAATATTAAAAGTACTTCCAATTGCTGCTTTTGCACCAATTCCAAGTGCACTAAGGAGTAATTCGTCATGTCCGACAAACATTGTTTTTTCAGGATAACGCTGAATCAGTCGTTGCAACTGAAACAGGTCATAACTGGTATGTTTCAAACCCATGATTTTATCATTCGAAAGAAGTTGCTCCAAATCATCCATTGAAAACTGGATTCCTGACATTGCCGGAATGTTATAAACAAGCACCGGTACATCTACGGAGTCTGCCAGATCACAGTAATACTGGAAATATTCATCCATATTAAACGGAAAATAAAACGGAGGAACGGAAGAAATCGCTTTAACATTCAGCTTCTCAGCATGTTTTGCAAGTTCAATACTATGTTCTGTTGCCAGCATTCCGATATTTGCAATTACGTCCAGTTTTGGATCACAGGCTTCAACGACTGCCTCTAACATCTTTTCTTTCATCCACAGACAAAAGATACGATTCTCCTGTACTTCCTCCAACATAGAACCCGGAAACACCATTCTTCTGCAATTTTTCAACGAGAATCTGGGCTCTATTTGTATCTAATTTTCCGTATTCGTCAAATGGTGTCACTAATGCCGGATAAATTCCTGATATTGTACTCATCATTTCTCCTAATCCGATTATGTTTTATTTATATTCGTTATATTTTTTCATTGCATAACGGAAAATAATAGATTTTTCCTGTGTTACTTCTTCCAGTACAGAAGACATGCATTCTCTGCTGTTCCCACTCATTTTTTTACCACCGCCAAACGGAAGTTCCTGTGCTCGGAAACCGCCAGAACCATTAACTGCAACCATTCCTGTACGAAGTGCTCCTGCAACCATCATGGCATCTTTCAGATTCTCTGTGATTACACCTGAACTCAAACCATAGTTTGATGTTTCTGCAATTTCAATTGCTTCTTCAAGAGTTTTAAATGTAAAGATTGGAAAGATTGGTCCAAAAATTTCCATATCTTTGCAGATATCCATATTTTTTGTACAGTTATCTAAAACTGTTGGCATATAATACGCACCTTTTCTTACACCACCATATACAAGTTTTGCCACCTTGCTTTTTCAATCGTAAGGTTAACCTGTCTCTCTACTTCTTTAGCGGCTTTTTCGCTAATGAGAACTCCAAAATCTGTATTCAGATCCATAAGATCCCCTTCTTTGACCGTTTTCAAACGTTCCTCAATGAGTCGCTTTACAAATTCAATCTTTGATGGATTCATGAACAATAAATCTTTTTGCACCAGAGCAGCACTGTCCAGCATTTCTTGTCTTATCACCGGTTTCATTAACTGCCAGATCCATATCACAATCAGCACAAATGATCAGAGGATCATTTCCACCAAGTTCAAATTTATAAGGTGTAAGATTTTCTGCTGTATGCCTTGCAATTTCTTTGCCTGCTTCCACACCGCCAGTTAAGTTTACCTGTGCGATAGCTGGATTATCACTGATCCAATTTCCTACTGTGGCACCTTTTCCTGTAATACACTGTACCGCACCAGGCGTTACTCCTGCTTCAACGAGCAAGCCCATCAGCATAAGCACTGTTAATGGATTATATGACGCAGGCTTTACCACAATTGCATTTCCCGCCATAAGTGCAGGACCAGCTTTGAATGCCCAAAGAGCAGCTGGAAAGTTAAATGGAACAACACATGCGATTACGCCAAGTGGTTCATGAATCGTAACCTGAAGGTCATCATCATATCCACCCTCAATGCCCATTGGCATCGTTTTTCCGAAATGATGTTTTACAATTTCAATAGAACTTTCGAATGTCATATATACGGAATCAATTTCACCGTAAGAATCAAAAACTGGTTTTCCTGTTTCTTCTGTTAATTTTGCTGCAAGTTTATCTCTGTCTCTTTTCAATAAGTCAAGAAATTCCCTCAGAATTGCTGCACGGTCTCTGGTCTTTTTCGCATTCCAGATTTTTTGAGCTTTTACAGCTTCGCTGATTGCAAAATCAACATCTTCTTTTGTAGCACTAGGAACAGAATCAATGATCTGTCCGGTATATGGATTATCAATCTCGATTACTTCTTTATTTGAAGAATCTACCCACTGTCCATTAATCAACATTTTCATGATTTCTATTTCTCCTTCAATGTCTT
>NZ_JAYFUY010000144.1:0-20158 GCF_059933065.1 Blautia sp. HA3515
CTGTCTAAACATCCCCAGGTAGAGGCTGTGCATCATCCTTCACTGCCTACAGAGCCGAGCCACGAATTATACAAGAAATACCTTCCTAATGGCGGTGGATCCATCTTTACCTTTGAGATCAAGGGAGACGCTAAGACTGCTCAGAATTTATTACAACCTGGCAATCTTCCATCGCCGGCAACGTGGCCACTACAAATCTCTCGTGATTCATCCTGCAACTACTACTCATAGCCAGTGCACAGAGGAAGAGGCTTCTGGATCAGGGTATTAAGCCTAAATACTATCCGTCTTTCCATTGGTATTGAGCGTGTAGAGGATCTGATCGACAGCTTTGGGATGCAGCATTCGAAGCTGTTAAATAAAGATGCTGAAATATAAAGAAGCTGAAATATAAATAAGCTGAAATATAAAGATACTCAAATATAAGGAAACTAAGTAACAAAGTATGAGATACAAGAATTATATTTTTGATTTATATGGCACCTTGGCAGACATCCACACAGAAGAAGATAGCCAGGAACTTTGGGAAAAGATGCGGTCGTTTTACGGCTATTATGGCGCTGTGTACAGATC
Organism: Blautia sp. HA3515; assembly: GCF_059933065.1. NCBI lineage: Bacteria > Bacillati > Bacillota > Clostridia > Lachnospirales > Lachnospiraceae > Blautia > Blautia sp. HA3515. The sequence continues at coordinate 574 of NZ_JAYFUY010000144.1, forward strand.
CTGGGGAAAGAAATGTGGGAAAACCTATGACACATCGGCTGGAAAAATACAGAGAACAGGGAAAAGCGCTGCGAAATGACGGTCATGAGGCCTGCCCGGAAATACAGATCCAGCTGGTATTTGCCGATTTGTTTAAAGAAAAAGGGGCACAGCCATCAGAGGAACTAGCTGTTCATGCAGGACAGATGTTCCGTGCACTTTCTACCGAATATATCCGCCTGTATCCGGGGGTTCCAAAGCTTTTTTGGAACAGATTAGCCCGGCAGGGAGGAAATCTGTACCTTCTTTCCAATGCACAGAGATTCTTCACCGCTTATGAACTGGCTTTTCTGGAATTGGAAAAATATCTGAAAGGGATTCTGATCTCTTCCGATTATTCCGTTATGAAACCAGATCCGGAATTTTTCAGACTTCTCCTGCAGAAATATGATTTAAAACCAGAAGAAAGTATTATGATCGGAAATGATGAGATCTGCGACATAAAAGGTGCACAGAAGGTTGGCATGGATACCTGTTATATTCATTCTAATATTTCACCGGAATATACAGGAAAAGGAAATGCTACATATACTTTGATGAAAACAGATATGGAAAAGCTGTTTCAGACGATCAGCTGAAAAAACAGGGAGCGTTAAGCTCCCTGTTGTGGTGTTAAGGCTAGTTCCAATGAAGTATCACTGAGAGAGAGTATTTGCATTATAAAGATATAAAACTTCCTGGATATTTTCTACTTCCATTAATTCTTCAAGATCACCGTAATAGTATCTTTGGATCTACCATGATGATGGTCCGGTAATAAGGTGCTAAGAACGGAACAAAGCAGTTTGCGTAGGAATCCTTTAATACAAGAAGTGTACGCTCACTTTCTGTGGCAGTGGAAATCTTGATCTGCGGGAAATTCCCTCCAAAGAACATGGCATATTTATCCCTGGTATCCAGCTGCTCTGTGGAATAAAAGCTGGCTGATTTTTTCTGCTGAGATACATAATTTACTACAGAAGCAGGTGTATCTTCATTTCTTGGAAGGAACACATCAATTTCATCTGTTTCATTGGATCGAAAACCACTTTTTGCAGATAAGGTACCCTGGAAAATGGGTAGTTACCGGAAGCTTATCATATGGGATGGAAGAGGAATCAAGATCCATGGCACCGGCAGCCTGCAGGAATGCAAAATAGGCACCTTGGGTGGTCCAGTGATGATCGGTATGATAATAGATCCCATCGTCCTTATGGCTGGTCAGCGTATCACGTACATCAATAAAGGTAACGCCCTGAGCAGTTACTGCATCCCTTACTGCATCCAGATATTGATTCTGATCCTTTACCGGGGCAGAAGCAGGAAGCTTGTCTTTTAGTATATTTACAGCATTTGGAGCAATCAACACGTATTGTTTCAAATCCGGATGGTCAGAAGCAAAGGTTGTCATAGCATTAAGAGTACGGTCAAGCTGTTCCTTGGAAGGTGGTGTAAAATCTTCCATCAGATAGCCGCTTTTTCCAAAACAAATACCGTTTCCATCTGTTTTCACCAAGCACACGGTCTGTGGCTGCCTTTATAGTGACCCACAGATCACGGAGAGGAAACTGGTCATTTACATAGGTTTCATATTGAGTCTCATAATTGCCGGAGGCAATCTGGGACAAGTCAAAGCCGGGTCTGGAGAAAGCACCCGGTTTTCTTTTTCGGAAAAACTACGGTCTGGCTTTACCAGGCTGAATATCATAAAAAACAGAAGCAGGATTGCAAAAAGGATCCCCATGATGTGGAAGAAATACTGGTAACTGAATCTTTTTCTTTGTTTTTTCATTTTATGACCTCATAAATTCTGGTTTAGAACTTCTGGTATAAGAATGGTGTATAGGAATTATATACCATATAGGCAACACACAGTAAAAACAGAAGCAGATTAACGGCTGCTGCAGCCTTCTCATTTCGCTGGATCAGTTTTTTAAAGGACTGATACAGACCTGGACGGCAGGCCAGGATGCTGATCACAAAAAGGATCAGGCCAGTTTTCAGATAGTAAACAGCGGCTCTGTCCAGAAAAGCAGATGCACCGAACCCAAACATAACTGACAGGTAATGCCCCATGGAAGAAAAATCTGTCTGACTGAAAAATACCCATCCGATCATAACAGCGATCATGGTATACAGATTGGCTGCCCATTTGGGAAGCTTTGGCAGGAAATCCTTAAGGACAAATTTTTCAAGCAGAAGGAACAGCCCATAATACAATCCCCAGAAAATAAAATTCCAGCTTGCACCGTGCCATAAACCGGTCAGTGCCCATACAACAAAAATGTTGCGGATATTCTTTGGAACTTAACACAACGGTTGCCTCCAAGAGGGATATAGATATAATCCCGGAACCAGCTTCCAAGAGAGATGTGCCATCTTCGCCAGAATTCTGAAACGCTGGTGGAAATGTAAGGATAATCAAAGTCTCTAAAGGAAATCAAAGCCCATCATTTTGCCAAGTCCGATGGCCATATCCGAATATCCGGAAAAGTCAAAATAAAGCTGCAGGGTGTATGCAAGGATACCGATCCATGCAGTCAGTACAGAATTGCTTCCGGAACTTAAGATGGAAGTATAAATGGCAGAAAGGTTATCTGCAAGCAGTACTTTTTTGGCAAGGCCTTTTGTAAAATATTCAGCACCAAGTCCCAGCCGGGTCAGGCTGATGGAACGCCTGGTAAGCTGTCCTTCAATATCCGCATATCTTACGATCGGTCCTGCAGACATGTGCGGAAACATGGTACTGTAAACTGCATATGTAAGGAAATTCCGCTGTGGTGCTACTTTTTTCTTTGATACATCCAGGATATAGGAAAGGTTTTTAAAGGTATAAAAAGAGATTCCTATAGGCAGTGCCAGCTGGGGATGTGAAATGGAAATCCCTGTGATTGTGCTGAAGGTATCCAGAAGAAATCCCCAGTATTTGAAAAATCCAAGGATCAGAAGGTTTATCGTGACTGCAAAAATAAGATTCTTTTTACGGCCTTTGGGATCCATGTCAAGATGATCGATCTCCAGTGCCATGTAATAATTAAAAAAGCTGGAAAACAGCATAAGAACCACATATACCGGATCGCCCCAGGCATAAAAGATCAGGCTGCCGATAAAAAGCAGAATATTCCGGAACTTCTCAGGCACAAGGTAATAGAGAAGCAGGAATGGGGGCAAAAAACAAAAAATAAAGAAAATGCTGCTGAATACCATAATGATTAATCTCCATAAAATGTAATTAGGCAATCTGCAGATCCAGATGGCCAGGAACAAATAATTAAATCAGGGCAAGAAAAGCCTGACGCCAGGAAGATGCATCCTCACCGCAGAAATAGTATACATAATTTCCCTTGGAACCTACCTCGGCCTTGTTCAGAAGAGCCATTTGATCAGTTCCGTATCCTCCGAAAATGTTTTTCTGGCTGGAAAGGTGATCCTGGGCAGCAGTAAGAAAGCTTTCTGCCTGTGATTTGTCTTTTGCTTTTACAATGAAGGCTTCTTCAACAGCCATAGGTGAGGCTGCTTTGTAAAAGAAATAGCCGTCTGTATCTGTATCGTTGATCTGGTAACAGCGCTTAAGCTGCACCCGGTCTTCCTGCCCCAGCTGGGTAATGGCGTCATATTTTTCCATGGACTGGGCAATGGTGTCCATAGAAACATCCTTGGCATAATCTGCCCGGTAAAGCAGGATCAGATATACTGCCAGAAGTATGACCATTGTTGATTTTATGATAAGCGATTTTTTATTTTTCATATAAGACCTGCCGTTTCTGCCATATAAGTAAGCCATTTAGGATAATAATCCATGATCACATGCTCACCATCCGGCTCGTACATGCTGGAATCCTCCACAAGGAAGGTGTTATCAATAAAGGTACAGCCCATTTCATCACAGAAATCCGACAAAGCCTGATTGAACTGTGAATAGTAGCCAAGGGCCGGATTGCTGTCAATGGCAAAATCCTGGATCGGCAGGATGCTGTTGATGTAAATAGGTACATCTGGGAGAGCATCCTTAACCATCTGAACCTTTTCTCTGTAGGCATCGATAAAGCCGGTAGAATCTCCATTGTAGATTTCCAGGTCATTGGTGCCAAAAGCCAGAAAAACATGGCTGGGATTCAGACTGATGGCGGTACTGAACTGCTCCTGGGCATTTACAACAGACAAGCCTCTTTTGCTGACAACCACGTCTGTGTCCAGGTATCCGTATTCAGAGATAGCCTGTGTAATGGAATCGCCTACGATCACACTTCCTGCAAAAGCCTGACGAATCTGGACATTGGTTAATATACCGGAAGAATTGACAATATCCTCGCGGGCCTGTGCGTCGGCCTTGGCATCCAGTTGTCCCTGAATATCCGAAATGGCTTGCTCCACAGAGGAAATATCTGTGTTTTCAAGTTCCTTTAAACGGGCAACATTTTGCTGGCATACCTGTGATTCACTATCAGAACGTGAGAATAAAAAAGCTATCCCGGCTGTTAGAACAACGGCGACGGGGATAACCGTCAAAACAATTCGTGAATGGTTTATTTGTTTTTTCAAAATGGTAAATCCTTCCTAAATCATAATGGAATATAATCAAATCATACATAATGGAATATAATCAGATTTTGATCTTCGAGATAATTCGACTTTTTCATTATAATACCACAGTGGAAAACTTCAAGTGTAAACAAAGTTTTTGCACCTCCAAATTTAAGTTTTTAAAGATAAATAATCCTGCACAAATTGCACAAACAGGAGGGGAATGACTATGGACGAGAAAAGGCAAAAGAGGTATACTAAAATACATCAAGGAGGTATGTGCCATGAGCGAAAAATTAAGCAAGTTATTAAAGGGACAGATCGTAACATCTGTTTTTTATATCCTGTTCGGGATCTGTCTTGTATTTATGCCTGTAGGTACAGTGAATCTGTTATGTAAGGTAGTATTTGGACTGGTATTGATCGGAGCAGGTCTGTACCATATTTTCCTTTTTGCAGCAGAAAAAGATAAGGCTACGATCCTGGATCTGTTTTCAGGTGTGATCGTATTTGTGTATCGGCCTGTTTCTTTTTACAAATCCTCAGATCGTAGTAAAGCTTCTTCCGCTGATGCTGGGAGCACTGGTACTGGTGGATAGTATCTGGACTCTTCGTGGTGGCATGAAGCTGAAAAAAAAGAACACAGGAAACGTGGAAATTCCTTTTCATTGAAAGCCTTGTATTTGTGGGGCTGGGTGTATTTCTGATGATGTATAATTTCCAGAGCATTAATGGAATGCTGATGTTTGCCGGATGGGCCTTTCTGGTGGATGGTGTTCTGGATGTGGTATCCTTTGTCATGTTGAAAAAAGGACTGTCAGGGGAAGTACAGACCGCAGCAGACGAAGCTTTTGAGGAACAAACCGAAAAAGAACCGGATATAAAGGCAGAAGAGGCAGCAGAAGAGAAAGAAATCATTCCAGAGTGGAATTCCAGAGCTGCTGCTGTAAGTACAGAGGTGATTCCTCCAGAGGATGTAACAGTAGAGGACACCCAGGAGCCTTCCGAAGCGGATACAAAAGAAGAGAACCCGGAAGACGATCATCCGGAAGAACAGGAACAGAACTGATTTATGGAAAAAGAAAGAGACTCCGGAATCCTTCTGATGAATCTGTCAGGGACATATGAAGAGCAGGATTTCTGGAGAGAGGAACAAGTCACATGGATCCGGCTGGAGGATCTTTCCGGCACCAACTGCTATTGTGATGAACCGGCAGTCTGGGCGATCAGGGAAAAGATCAGAGAATTTGCACTTTCAGGGATACATTTTATTGATTCCGGCAATTATCATTATATGACCAGGATCTGGATGGATAAGGCTAAGAGCCCGTTTTCTCTGCTTGTATTTGATAATCATACAGATATGCAGCCCCCTGCTTTTGGAGGTCTTTTGTCCTGCGGCGGATGGATCGCAGATGCACTGGAATCTGTAAAATTGCTGGATCATGTGTTTCTTGTGGGTCCGGATCAGCCGGCATTTGACCAGGTGCAGCAGACGTATAAGGAACGTGTCACATTTTTAAGCAGGGAAGACCTGCAAGCTGCCCGGCAAACTGACAGCAGTTCCGGTGTGGCAGCTTCTTTTTTAGAGATGCTTTCAGAGTATGAGAAAAAAGCAGGGAAGTTTTCGCCCGTGTATTTGTCTGTGGATAAGGATGTACTGAATGAGCAGGAGGTAAAAACAACCTGGAGTCAGGGAGATATGTCTTTGACAGAACTAAAAAGCTGTCTGGAGGAATTACAAAGTTTTCTGAAAGCAAGAAAGCTTCCTTTACAGGCTGCTGATGTGTGCGGGGAATGGGAGCCTGAAAACGGAGACGAGGGCAGTCCGGCCGGACACGATCTTGCTAATCATGAGTTACTTGAAGTCTTGAAAGGATTTGATTATGAAAAATGAATTGCTGACCATTGGACCTTTTACTGTATATGGCTATGGCCTGATGATCGCTATAGGGATACTTGCCGCCTATTTTACAGGAGAGTACCGTGCTAAAAAGAAAAAAATGGAGTATAACCAGGTATTCTATATTGTGCTCTGGTGTGTGGCTGGCGGCTTCGTAGGTGCAAAGATACTTTATTGGCTCACTGAATGGAGAACGATTCTTAAGGATCCTGGATTTTTGCTTGACAGTCTGACTGATGGGTTTGTGGTGCTGGGAGGGATCCTGGGAGGAATACTGACAGCATATATTTACTGCCATATTAAGAAGATGGATTTTCTTAGATACTTTGATCTGTTGATCCCTTCGGTTGCATTGGCGCAGGGATTTGGAAGACTGGGATGCCTTTTGGCCGGCTGCTGCTATGGAAAAGAAACAGCTTCCCATTTGGCGATCACTTTTACTAATTCTGATTTTGCCCCTAACCATGTGCCCCTGGTTCCAACTCAGATTTATGCCAGTGTTCTTGATTTTGCCCATTATTTCGTATTGATTCTGGCGGCAAAGCATTTGAAAGGGAAAGGCCAGGTGGCAGGTCTGTATCTGATCCTTTACAGTGTGGGACGTTTTATCCTGGAATTTTACAGAGGAGATCTGGAAAGGGGAAATGTAGGTATTTTATCTACCTCTCAGTTTATTTCGATTTTTACGTTTTGTGCAGGGCTCCTGTTGTTTTTATACGGAGCTGTACGTAAGAAAACGGTTGATATGCGGATCTGAATCTTTCAAATAGAATAAAACAGAAGCGATAGGCATAAGCTTAACCAATGATTCGTAGTTGGGTGAGGTTATGCTTATGTTCTTTTCGCAGGAGGAACTGAATCAGGAAATTCCTTTGCAGGAACAGCAGTCAGTGGTACCTGCACAAAGTGAAGAGTATGGAAATTTTATTGTAAAGTATGTACAGAATATGCCAAGTCCTCTTGAAGAGATACCGGGAGCAAGCCTGTATCCTGTTAGTGAGGTGTACGGAATACTATATGTGCCGCTGGCGCAGCTTTCTCCGTTGGAAATAAACAGTGATTCTTACAATTCAATTCCTAAGTGTTATACTTATATGGATCTGAATGCGCTGGGGGCATCTGGTATTACCAGGCTTCATAATCATCCTTATCTGGGGCTTAAAGGAAAGGGGACTGCAGTAGCGGTGATCGATTCAGGGATCGATTATCAGAATCCTGTTTTTTCATCACCTTCAGGCACCAGGATCGCCTGTATCTGGGATCAGTCCCTTATGGGAGACGGAGACGGGATGGCTCCTTATGGAAAGGTTTATATGAAACAGGATATTGACCATGCCCTGGAGCAGGAGAAGCCTCTTGAGGCAGTTCCTTCTGTAGATACTAATGGACATGGAACCATGCTGGCAGCAGTGGCTGCTGGGAATCTTGTACCTGAGGAGGATTTTTCAGGGGCTGCACCGGAAACTTCTTTAATCGTGATAAAGCTTAAACATGCCAAGAAATATATTAAAGATTTTTATCAGATGTCTCAGGCTGAGGACGTGTTTCAGGAAGATGATATTATGATGGGGATGGCTTTTGCAATGAAATGTGCCCGTGCACTAGGCATGCCCCTTTCCATCTGTCTGGGTCTTGGTACCAGTCAGGGAGCACATCTGGGAAAAAGTCCTTTAAGCCAGTATGTGGATTACTTGGCCGGTTTTGCACAGGTATCTGTATCTGTAGCAGCAGGAAATGAGGGGGCGTCCAGACATCACTTTGCCGGTACTTTGGGAGATCGGAGAGGAGAGTCTGTAGCAGAACTGCGGGTAGGACCTGGGGGAAAAAGGATTTACAATGGAATTCTGGGGAGAACCACCGGAAATATACAATCTTTCCATACAGTCGCCTACTGGAGAAAACCTGGAAATAAGTTCCTTTCTGGGGACAGTTACCCAGGAATTGTCTTTTGTTTTTGTGGAAACAAAGATCTCTGTGAATTATGTAGCGATTGAGCGCCAGACTGGGAATACCCTGGTATTTTTTAGGTTTGTAAGTCCAGCTTCCGGAATCTGGAAGATTTTTGTGCGTGAGAGGGAAAATCATAATATTAATTTTCATATTTGGCTGCCTGTGGAAGGGCTGATCTCCGATGAAACCTATTTCCTGGAGCCGTCTCCTTATACAACGGTTACCTCACCTGGAGATTCTATGGAAAGTATGACAGTAACAGCATATCAATATCGGGATAACAGTATTTATCTCTATGCAAGCCGGGGATTTATGCCCAATGGAATGGTTGTGCCACAGCTGGCAGCACCTGGGAGTGGGTATACGTGTGCCCCTTCTTAACGGTACCTATGGGGAAGCCTCCGGCACCAGCTCTGGCAGCTGCCCAGACAGCAGGCGTTGCAGCTCTTATGTTTGAGTGGGCCATTATCCGCAAAAACCAGCCTTATTTTACAGGAACCAGTGTGAAAAATTATCTTCAGCGAGGCGCCAGACGTGAGGAAAATTATCCATACCCAAACAGAGAGTGGGGGTATGGAAGAATGGATCTGTACCATACATTTGAGTTGTTGACGTAATAAATTTACTTGAGAGAAGGGATTTGTATGTGGCTTTTATATGCAGCAGGATCTGCATTTTTTGCAGGTGTAACATCTATTTTTGCAAAATGTGGGATCAAAAAAACGGATTCTACAGTGGCAACAGCAGTACGCACCATAGTGGTACTGATCTTTGCCTGGGGGATGGTATTTCTGGCAGGATCCCAGGATCAGATCCCTGGGATCAGCAGTAAAACTCTTCTTTTCCTGATTTTGTCAGGGCTTGCCACCGGAGCATCTTGGCTGTGCTATTTCAAGGCACTTCAGATCGGCGATGTTAATAAAGTAGTGTCTGTGGATAAATCAAGTACAGTGCTGACTATTATTCTGGCACTGATCTTCTTCCACGAAGGGCTTCGTCCTGGGAAAAGCAGCAGCCATTCTGTGATCACTGCAGGGATATATCTGATGATCCAGAAAAAGGATACTGGTGAAGAGATAGAAAAGAATGGCATCGGCTGGTTTTGGTACGCCTGCGGATCTGCTGTATTTGCCAGCCTTACATCCATTCTTGGTAAGATTGGGATCAATGGAGTGGAGTCAAATCTTGGGACAGCCATCCGTACTACGGTGGTACTGGTAATGGCCTGGGTGATGGTATTTGTTACCGGAAAAGGAAAAGAGATAAAAAATATATCTAGAAAAGAAGGAATGTTTATCTGCTGTTCAGGGCTTGCTACTGGGGCATCCTGGCTTTGTTATTACCAGGCACTGCAGCTGGGACCTGCCAGTGTAGTAGCACCGGTAGATAAGCTGAGTGTGCTTGTTACAGTTGCATTTTCTTACTTTGTATTTGGAGAAAAGCTGAATAAAAAAGAAGCCCTTGGACTGTTCCTGCTTACTGCAGGAACGGTTGCCATGGTCTTTCTTCGCTAAAAAATATTCTTTTCTGTAGTATCCCTTGGAATCAGAAGAGGGGGAATGGTTTCATGGACAGGCTGACAGATAAGGGGCAGGATTGCGCTTTTTCTGGGAGTCCATAAGTCCTACCAGAAGCTTCATGGATTCCTGGGCAATCTTGTTGATCTGCTGTCCTACAGTACTGATGGGAATCACTGCCTGGCGGGAAATAGGGGAATTATCAAAGCCTACCAGATAAAAATCATCAGGCAGCTTTCCATACCTGCGGATCAGAAGATTAAGAAGAACATTGGCATAAGTATCGTTGGATATGAATATGCCTTTTTTCTTGTTTGGATATTTCATCTGGATCTGATCCAGGATACAGGTGAATTTCTGATGGAGATCCTCATCATTGATTCCCAGATCCTCAATAAACATTTCATGAGGAAGCTGGTTTTCCCGACAATAATCAAGAAAACCTGAAATACGTCCGTATGCTGGAATATTTTCCTTTGTGGGACTATTAATGTGAAGCATGACCTCACACAATGATGGCTGGCAAGTAGCTGGACAGCCTGTCTGGCACCTGAATAATTATCCGTATTTACACTGGAAATATACAGATCTTCCCGTTCAATTGTCACAATAGGGATTTTCAGATCTGCAAGCTCTTTGGAAGGAATGGTGTGGCTGAGGACGATCAGTCCTTCAATCTGGTAAGCGATAAGTTCCTGAATATATTGACGTTCTGTATTTTCATTTTCATTACCGATAAATACCAGAAATTTGTATCCGTACTGTTCATAGGTACAAAGGATCTGATTCAGCATCTCTGAATAATAATGCAGATATAAGTTAGGGATGATGACAACCTCTGATAAATTCGGTCTTTCCATTGGCAAGGATCCGGGCCACTTTATTTTCCTGGTAATTCAGTTTAACCAGTGCATCCGATATGATCTGCTGGTTTTCCGGGGTAAGGGAATCAGGATCATTGAAATATCTTGAAATTGTTGTCTTGGAAAAGTTTGTAAATTTGGCAATGTCACTGAAGGTGACGTTCTTTTTTTTACCCATAATTGTTCCTTTTTTCGTAACTGCTATTTTCTTATGGTTGTAGTATAGCAAACAAAATCGAATTATACAACCATAAGTAACCGGTTACATAAAGGAAAGTAACCGGTTATGCAAGACGCACAAAAATGAAAAATGAAAATAGTTCAATATTCACGAAAATAAAGATGTATATTGACTTTTGTGGTGTATACGGGTAGGATATGAAACATAAAGTAACCGGTTACGTAACCGGTTACTTAAGAAGAGTTGGAAGCGAAGAACGGGAAAGTACAGGAGGAATGTATGATGAAGCTTAGGCAATGGAAAAGAACTGCAGCAATTGGTTTAAGCACAGTGATTGCAGTTACATCCTTATCGGGATGCAGGTTCGGATTTGCCAGTGATCCGGATGATGAAAATGATACAGTAAAAGAGGAACCCATTGATACATCTGTGGATACTTTTGCATATGATGAAAGCCTGCAGGGAACGAAGATCACACTTCTGAATTCCAAGGCGGAGATCCAGGTTGCCCTGGAGAAAATGAGTAAGATCTTTGAAGAAAAAGCAGGGGTGCACATTGAGGTTATGCCGGTGACAGAGGGCGATTCTCCTTATACCAAGGTTGTAAGCATGTACAATTCAGGAAATGCACCTACTATGGCGATCCTGGATACTACGGACGTTAAGGCTCTGGCAGATGAAAAAGCACTGGTGCTGGACGAGGAAGACTGGGTAAAGGAAGCTGGGAATTATGCCACAGAGATCCATGGACATATTTATAGCCTGCCCCTGTGCGTTGAGGGAAAAGGTATTATTTATAACAAAAAAGTGATTGAAGAAACTTTGGGAAGAGATTTTAACCCAGATGAGATCAATACACTGGACGGTTTTAAAGCACTTTTGAATGAAATGCGGGATGCCGGAATGGAAAAACCGGTATCTCTTGCAAAGGAAGACTGGTCTTTAGGAGCCCATCATCTTCAGTACCTGTATGAAACATATGATGGAACTTCAGACGGTGCTGCAAAGGCAGTAGAAGACCTGGAAAACGGACAGCTGAAGGTAAAGGATTACCAACGTGTATTCCAGCTTCTGGATCTGTTTGATGTACTGAAAGAATATAATGTGGCACAGGGAGATCCCCTTGGTGCAGATTATGATGAGATGGCCATTGATCTGGTGGATGGAAAAACAGCATTCTGGTTTAATGGTAACTGGGCATGGCCTAATATGCAGGAGGCTGGCGCCAAAAGTGATGATGAGTATGGCTTTCTGCCATATTTCCTGAATAATGATCCTGATGATTTTGTCAATACAAAGATACAGGCTGCACCCTCAAAGCAGGTAATGCTGGATGGTCAGCAGGCGTCAAAGGAGCAGCAGGATGCTGCAAAAGAATTTCTGAACTGGATCGTATTTTCTGAGATCGGACAGCAGATGCTTGTCAAAACCTGTAATCTGATCCCGGCATTTAAGAACAATCCAAATGAGCCGCTGGATCCTCTGAGCCGTGATATTTTTGAAAAAGTACAGACTGACCAGACTTATAATGCAGCAGCAGTTGTTCCGAACGATCACTGGTCTGTGCTTGGTGCGGCTATGCAGAAATATCTGGCTGACAGATGTGACAGGGAAGAACTTATGGATGCAATTCAGAACTATTGGGATGAGCAGTAAAAGGAGGAAAACCATGAATACAAAAAGGAAAGGTAAAGATTTTTGCATATTTGCACTACCAGGTTTGTTTTGTTTCCTGGCAGTAGTGATCATACCGTTTTTATATGGTGTTTATTTAACATTGACTGATTGGAACGGAGTGGCGTCTGTAAAGAATTTTGTAGGTCTGAAGAATTTTGCTGCCATGGCAAAGGATGTTCAGTTCTGGAGCTCCCTTTTACTTACTTTTAAGTATGTGATCGCTGTAGTAGTGCTGGTAAATGTACTGGCATTTTTGATCGCATACCTGCTGACCAGAGGCTTTAAAGGGCAGAATTTTTTCAGAACTGGTTTCTTTACCCCCAATCTGATCGGTGGAATTGTTCTTGGATATATCTGGCAGTTTGTATTTTCAAGAGTATTTGTAAGTATTGGAGAAGCCACAGGCTGGAATCTTTTTGAAATCTCCTGGCTGTCAAAGCCGAATACAGCGTTTGCAGCTATGGTGCTTGTAACCGTATGGCAGCTGTCCGGATATATGATTTTGATCTATGTGGCAGGATTTACCGGACTGGATACAGAAGTTATGGAAGCAGCCGGCATTGATGGAGCTTCCGGATGGAAAAAAATGAAAAATATCATTCTTCCGCTGATGATGCCATCCATTACCATCTGTCTTTTCCTGACGCTTTCAAGGGCGTTTATGGTTTATGATGTGAACCTTTCTCTTACAGGCGGAGCACCTTATGGTTCCACTGAAATGGCAGCCATGCATGTATATGAAAAAGCTTTCACATCCAGACAATTTGGTACAGGCCAGGCAGAAGCTATTGTATTGTTCCTGATCGTTGCATGCATCAGTGGAATCCAGGTTTATATCACTAAGAAAAAGGAGGTAGCTGCATAATGAACAGTTCATCAGGAGTTCAGAAAAAATCAGTAAGAACCTTTGCAATGGCAGGGATGATCCTTATTTTTATCGCTTATATGTTTCCATTTCTGATGGTTGTGATCAATTCTCTGAAGCAGAAAAGAGATATTATTAAAAGTCCATTTTCCTGGCTTTTTACAGTGAAAGGCCTTTCCTTCGATAATTTTGTGAAAGCATTTAATCAGATGGATTTCCTGAATGCCATCAAGAATTCTCTGATCATTACCGTATCTGCAACAGCAATCGTTACTATTCTGGCTGCTATGCTGGCATATTTTATTGTGCGGAATAACAATATGCTGACCAGGATCATTTTTGCACTTATGGTTGCCTCCATGATCATTCCGTTCCAGGCCATCATGATCCCATTGGTAAGCATTTACGGAGGAACGCTGAATCTGCTGAATCACAGGCTTACCCTGATCTTTATGCATGTAGGATTTTCCATGTCCATGACAGTGTTTATGTTCCATGGTTTTATAAGGGGCAGTGTACCAATTGCATTGGAGGAGGCAGCATATCTTGACGGATGTACCCATACACAGACATTTTTCAAGATCGTGTTCCCATTGCTGAAACCGATCATGTCTACCACATTGATTTTGAATGCCCTTGCGTTCTGGAACGATTTCCTGCTTCCGTCGCTGGTTTTAACAGACAAAAAGCTTTTAACATTACCTTTATCCACATATAGCTTCTATGGTACGTATTCTGCTGATTATGGCACGATCATGGCAGGTCTTCTGTTATGTGTGGTTCCACTGCTGATCCTGTATATCGCATTGCAGAAGCAGATCATCAATGGTGTTGTGGCAGGTGCTGTGAAATAAAACAGGAGGAGTGGGACTTTGAAAGAGAATATTTTGCATTTAAAAGCTCCGGGAAACTGGATCAATGATCCAAACGGATTTATCTATTATAATGGTCAGTATCATCTGTTTTACCAGTATTTCCCATATGCACCTGTATGGGGCACCATGCACTGGGGACATGCAGTCAGCGATGATCTTGTTACCTGGAAACATCTGGGCGTGGCACTTTTTCCTACCAAGGATTATGACAGAAACGGCATTTTTTCCGGAAGCGCCCTGGAAAAAGATGGAAAATTGTTTTTATACTATTCCGCAGTTCGCTATCTGAAAGAACAGTCCGGGAATATTCATCAGGCAGAAGGAGTAATTGAGACAAGTCAGAGTATGATCATATCTGAGGACGGTTTTCATTTCGATAACTGGAAGGACAAAAAACAGATCATTCCAGTGATCCGTGATCCGAAAATTGCAGATTCTGCTGACACCAGAGATCCGAAAGTATGGGAAGAAAATGGCAGATATTATATGATCCTGGGAAGCACTGAGAATCATCAGGCTGGACGGCTGGTGCTGTTTTCAAGTGAAGACGGATTGTCCTGGAAGTATCTGTCCCAGTGTACTAATGCTCATTATGGACATACCATGGAATGTCCGGATCTGTTTCAGATTGACGGAAAAAGAGTGTTTATTGGTTCGCCTATGGGAATCCAGGAGGATGGCAAGGAGTACGCCAATCATTCTGTGTGTGCGTTTGCTGATTTTGATCCTGGAACAGGAAAGCTTACCGTTGCTGATAAGTATGAGTATGTAGATTACGGTGGAGATCTGTATGCACCACAATCCAATGTTGATAAAGAAGGCAGAAGGGTGATGATCGCCTGGATGCGTATGCCAGAGCCAGTGAATGGACCGGATGGGCAGCCATGGAACGGGATGATGTGCCTTCCAAGAGAGATAAGGATCCAGAATGAAAAGATCTGTTTTATGTACATCCGGAGGTATGGAAGTATTTTCAGGAAGCAGAATCAGCAGAAAAGGTACTAAAAGAAGGCAGTGCACTGTACATAAAAGCAGACATGAAAGAGGGAGAAAGCCTTTCTATTGGAGGTTTTGATCTGGAAATGAAACAGGGATGCATTTGCACTGACCGGCAGAATGTCTTTGTAGAGGATTCCAGATACAGAACAAAAAGCAGTACGCCTTATGTTGGAGAGAAAGCACAACTGGATATTTTTGTGGAGCCAAATTTGATCGAGATTTTTGTAAATCAGGGGCAGTACACCTTAAGCAATGTGGTTTATGGACTGGAAAGTGAAATTTCCGGAAATGCTACGATCACAGAGATTCGGAAAAACGCCACGATTAGGGAAAGTTAAAAAAAATATAGAAATATATGATGATTACAGAAATTTGGAAAAATATGGACAAAACGAACAAAGCATGATAATGTATATTTGCAGGAAAACTGCAAATAACACAAGGAGAGAGCTTTGGCTCAGACAACAGAAATGAAAAAGAGAAAATTTACAAAAGTATTTGCACTGCTTCTGGCAATGGTCATGGTACTGGCACTTCCCATGGAAGCAAGCGCAGCAGCAAAGGTGACAGCTGTTACAAAGGAAACAAAAGCAAAAGCAGTGAAAAAGGGCAAGACAGTTGTAACACTTCCAAAGGCAACCAAGAAAAACTCCACATACAGCTATGTGAAATTTAAAGCACCTGCAACAAAGACTTACAAGATCACACTTGGAAATCTTCGTAAAAGCGGAAGAAGCTCTGCCAGCGATATTCTTGCAGCTCACAGCAGCCTGTACAAAAACGACTATTATGGTCTTGACCGTGTGACCATTAAGCTGAACAAAAAGAAAACAGATGTAATGTATATCTGTTCTGCATACAGCTGGTCCATCAGCAAGAGATATACTAAGAAGATCACAGCAAACACATTCCTTCCATCCAGGACAGCATCTGTTAAGCTGAAAAAAGGCGAGACCCTGTACATTGGAATGGGTAATATTGAAAGAACTAAGCTTTGCCTTGATCTGACAATTAAATGATTTCAGCCTGTATGTTTACAGGACTTACATAAAAAAAGCGTGCATTTGTGTGGCATTATCAACCACAGGATGCACGCTTTTTTATGACTACGCCGTAATGCTCTGACTACATAATAAACACTCCGGGAGGATGGGACTAATTCAGATTTGGATGGGAATCTAAGAACCGGCAGATTTCTTCCGGAGTGGGGATAGAACTCTGGGCACCTGTCCTGGATACGCAGATCCCTGCAGCTGCCTGGGCATAGCGGATCGCATCCATCATGGAAAGCCCTTTACAAAGGGAGATGGCAAGTGCAGCGCCGAATGTGTCTCCTGCTGCGGTGGAGTCAACAGCATCAACTTTAAAACAGGGGACCCGGAGGGATTCTTTTCCATCATAAAGAAGAATCCCCCTGTCACCTCACTTCAGAGTCAGCATATGTGGGAGCAGTCTTTTTCATAAAGCAGCCGGGCAGCTTTGAAAGCATCTGCATCTGTGTCTGGACAGATCCAGGTAAGGCCAAAGGTTTCGGCTTCGTTAGGAGAAATAATAAAAAGACCTTTCAGCCGTTCCAGGGAAATATCTATGGCAGGACCTGCATCCAGAAATACCGGAATATGATGTTCTTTTGCCAGTTCTATGGTGCCATAGATGGTTTCCAGAGGCATTTCAAGCTGCATAAGAACCATATGGCAAAAGCCTGTGGCGTCCATGGCTTTTTTTACGTCTTCCGGACAAAGACGGTCATTTCCACCCATGGCAACATAACAGACGTCTGCGTCCGGTACCTGGCTCAATGGGCATGCAAAGCAAGTCCGGTCTGGGTGTCCGGATCAACTACCAGATAGTCAGTATTAACGCCAGCATTTCCCAGGGATGCGGTTACTTTTTTTCCATAATCATCATCTCCAATGCGGCCTACAAAAGTAGCAGCACCGCCTAGACGGGCAACTGCAAAGGCCTGGTTGGAACCTTTCCCACCGGAAGCAAAACCGTATTCACCGCATCGGATGGTTTCACCATAGGAGGGAATGCGGTGGGCACCTTTTACAAAAAGGTCCATATTGATACTTCCCACTACAAGAATCTTTGGCTGTTCCATATGTTTCTCCTTAATTATTTCAGATGTATTAGTAATCTGGAGGCTGCACTTCACCAATAGGGGTGAAATTTGTAAACTCTCCATCTAATACATACTCTACACCCAAAAACAGCCGGTCTGGCAATGGGATGTTTGATTGAATGTTTTGTCAAAAATAATATTGATAATAGCTGAAAATTTGGTTATAATTACAAATAAAAAGGCTCGACTTGAATGTAATGTGTTATTTGGGGGAATGGAATGGATAAAAAAGGAATGACGTCAAGAGATTTTGCCAAGTTGATTGGCGTGTCGCAGTCAACGGTCTCAAGAGCATTAAATAACAGTGATCTGGTGACTCAGGAGAAAAAAGAGTACATTCTGCGTAAGGCAAGGGAGTACAATTTTCAGCTTAACAGTCAGGCGCAAAGCTTGAGGACAAGTAAAACAGGGACAATAGGAATTATGTTTCCAAAGCATTTTGTGGGTATGACTGAAAATAGTATGCTTGCCTATGTTTATGATGAGATCCAGAAGGAATTAAGCCATTTTGATTATGATATTATGGTTATTTATTATGATCGTGATGCGGATGATTTTTCCAGCTTTGAGAGAATTGTCCGTAAGAAGAAAGTAGATGGATTTCTTGTATTAAGAATGGAGCTGTCTGATAATGAAATCGAACTTATAGAGGAATTCAGAAGGTTCCATGTGTATTTATGATGAATGCAGGCGGGATGAGATACGTGAAAACCTGAATTATTTTTTTTCAGACAGTTATTATGGAGGCTATATTGCAGGAAAATATTATGGTGGATTTCCTGAATACAGAAAAATCCATATAACAGTAAGTGATGAAAAATCAGATGCGAAGAGACGTATGGACGGATATCGTGATGGTTTAGAAGAATGCGGATACATTTTGGAAGAAAAGGATATCTTTAATTGTAAAATCGGAATCGGCAGTGCATATGAGTGTATCGCTAAGAATATAGAGGAGTTTACAAAAGAAAAGACAGCTATTTTTACTTATAGTGATATTGTAGGGCTTGGTGTTGTACAGGCTCTGAGGAATCTAAATGTAAAAATTCCGGAGCAGGTTCAGGTATTGGGGATGGATGATGTACCGTTGTCAGTCTGTGTTGATACCTACGATTGAGTACAGTACATGTTGAAGTTGACACTATGGTGAGTAAGGCATGCAGACTTCTGTTGAAACTGATCAGTGGAGAGGGTATAGAGTGCCCATGAATGGATCAAGCCACATTTGGAAATCCGGGATACAACAATTTGATTAGAAGCGGGTTCTTTGGAACCTGCTTTTTTTATGGATTATAGATTTTGGCTGCCTGAATCAAAATGTACAAGATGCATAAAAAAGAATATAATGCAAACAAAAATAATAAAGAAATATGCAGATTCTACAAAAAATAAGAAAGATCAAAATGTTATATATAACCAAAAAAACAGAACATAAAAGGAAACTTATTGACAATAATTATTATTTATGGTATAAATAAAACATCAAATGAATACGTATTCAAAAGCAAAAGAAGACAGTAAAAAAGAATAACAGGAGGTTTTTACATGAAGCGAAGAGTGGCATTAGTAGTAGCAACTTGCATGCTTGCAGGAACAATGGCTGTTCCGGTAAGCGCAGATGAACTGAAAGGTTCTGGAGAGAAATTGATTGTTGGAACAATGGCAAATGCACTTGGCCTTCCGGTACATTGGGCTCAGGAAAAGGGATATTTTGAGGATGCGGGCTTAGATGTAGATCTTGAGATTTTTGCAACTGGTGCACCGATCAACGAAGCAATGGCAGCAGGAGAACTGGATGTGGCTGTCAGTGGAATGGCTTCTATTTATGCCCTTGGAACAGGAATGTACACGTATATTGGCGACGGTGTTATCACAACTGGCGGCGAATCCATTTATGTAAGGGAAGATAGTGACATAGCTAAAGCAGGCGCTGATGAGGATGGAATTATTGGAAGTGCGGAAACATTAAAAGGAGCTTCCATTTTAGGGCCTCTGGCAACAACAGCCCACTATCAGGCTATTAAGTATATGGAACATTTTGGATTGACAGCAGATGATTTCAGCATGGTTTCTATGGATTATCCGCAG
>NZ_JAYFUY010000145.1:0-2693 GCF_059933065.1 Blautia sp. HA3515
TTGTGCAGCAATCCTCGTATGTGGAAGCTGACTTGATACAAAAATTGATGTCTCTCTCTTCTAAGCTGTTTTTTCCAAGTAGAGTCATTTCGATTAGACTGCTATTCTTTGGGGCCAATGTGGTAAGTTTCCTGATAACTACATTGACAATCAGTGCTATAAAATTGTGATACATTTACATAGTTGCCCTAACTCACAATTCATGTCTTGCTATTGTTCGGTTATCCGAGTATAATCATGCAGAAACCATATGAGAAAGGATAGATGAAGCTATGGAATATATGTCCGCACCACAGGCAGCAAAAAAATGGGGCATTTCAGAAAGACGAGTGCAGATACTTTGCAAAGAGAATCGAATCCCGGGTGCTTCTAAAAATGGGACATGTGGCTGATACCAAAAGATGCGGAAAAGCCTATTGATGGACGTAGGAAGTCTTTCGGGGGTAAGAAAGAATAGTGTACTTCATCGGAAATTCAAAAAAAATATGATACACTATGGGCTTGGAGGTGGAATAATGCAGAAAATTTTAATTGTTGAAGATGATGCTGATATTCAAGATATACTGAAAAACCATCTTATTGATGCAGGGTATGAAGTTGTTGTTGCTTCTGACGGCGTGGCTGGGATAGCGATGTTTGACGATACAATCAATCTTATATTGTTAGACATTATGCTTCCGAAAATTGATGGTTATGGTGTATGTGAGGTCATTCGCAAAAGGTCACAAGTACCAATCGTTATGCTTACTGCACTAGCAGATGAAGAAAATCAGTTGAGGGGCTTTGAACAACAGATTGATGATTACATTCCCAAGCCCTTTTCTCCCAAAATATTGTTATGTAAGATTGAGGCTATACTTCGGCGTAGAACTACTGAGAATCAAAAGCAATTCTTACTTATCTATAAAGAGTTGAGTATAGATATTGACGGATTTCATGTGTATCAAAGTGGAAACGAAGTCGTATTGACCAGTAAGGAGTTTTCGCTTCTTAGGCTTATGGTTGAAAATCAAGGGAGAGTTTTTACTCGGCAGATGTTACTTGAACGATTGTGGCCGGATGATTTGGAAGTCGAAGATCGAATTGTTGACAGCCATATAAAGAACATTCGTAAAAAGCTAAATGCCGATTATATAAAAACAATTAGAGGGGTGGGATATAGAATTGATAAAGTGCATTAAAAGGCGGTTATCTGTCAAGATTTTTATAATTACTTTTCTCTTGTTGGGGGTAGCTTGCTGTGGAACATATTTCTTTATCTCAAAGCTACTGCCTACGACATATTCAAATTTTATAAACTCGGCTACGGAGAAAGCCGCCATGCACCTTGCCGAGCAAATGACGGGTTTTGATAATATAGACGATTGTGAAGATGAATTAACAGATTTTTCAGCGGAAACAAATGCTACTTTTTGGATTGAGGACAGCAACGGCTATATTATCTATCCAAATGAAGCGTCGCCAGAAACTTCTACCGTTTCTGCAGATCAAATAGTTACATTTGATCAAGGTGAGTCATTCATAGATATGCAACCGTCTGGGACAACCACGACGAACTTTTACCCGATTACTCTAAAAAACGGTACTACTTATACGTTGGCAGTTCAAACAGATTTGCTCGTTGTACAGCAGGCAACAAAAGTATTACTGTCTATACTTCCGTATGTCATCCTAATGGTTTTTGTACTTGCTCTCCTGTGTGCTTGGCTCTATACAGCGTACATTACTCGACCTATTGTGCGATTGAGTAAGATTTCAAAGCAAATGACGGAACTGGATTTTTCTGGTCAATGTGACATAGCAAGAGAAGATGAATTGGGGCGTTTAGCACAAAATCTAAATTCGCTGTCTAATTCGCTTTCTACTGCATTGAACGACCTTCAAATTGCAAACCAGCAGCTCACAACAGACATTGAAAAGGAACAAGCATTAGAGCAACAACGGGTAGATTTTTTCTCGGCAGCATCTCATGAATTGAAAACACCGTTGACTATTTTGGAAGGTCATTTGACGGGAATGCTGAACGGAGTCAGAGGCTATGAGAACCACACAGAGTACATGGAGCGTTCCCTTGCGGTTGTTGACAGGATGGAAAAGCTGGTAAAAGAACTGCTGTATGTTTCTAAAGCAGAGGGAACTCAGAAATCCAAATATAAAATCGTTGACTTTGCGGAAGTATTTCGGGTACAGATTGCTGCAGTTTCAGATTTATTGGAAGAAAAGAAACAGCACATTGAGGTGAATATTCCTGATCGACTTTACTGTGAAGTAGAACAAGTGCAGATGGAACGGGCAATTCAAAACATATTGGTAAATGCAATTCGTTATTCTCCAAGTAACGAATTGATCCGTGTAACTTTAGCTGAAATACACGGTACAATTCGTGGTGAAATTGAAAATACAGGTGTTCATGTGTCCGGTGATGCGATTCCACATTTATTTGAGGCTTTTTACCGGGCAGACGCATCCCGTAACCGTAATACAGGTGGAACTGGATTAGGGCTTTATATTGTTCGTAAAATCATGGAAATGCACCATGCAAAGTATGGCATCTCAAATACAAGCAAGGGTGTGCTGTTTTGGTTTGAATTGTCCTGCAAGAAGCCGATAGACAACTCCATCTAAAATCCATAATCCATGCAAACTATATCCAAGTTGCATTGTTATATTATAGCTGTCCTTAAAGGGCAGCT
>NZ_JAYFUY010000146.1:0-3166 GCF_059933065.1 Blautia sp. HA3515
TTTTTCTTTTTCTTAGAGGAAAAAGTATAAAAGAAGATAATTATATTTGGATAAAAGTAATTGCTATAAGTTACATTTATATTGCTTTTAAGCCTTTTTTCAAATACATAATATCTTTCGGAGGGCTAAGTAACATTGTAAATAAAGTGCCCGGAGCAGTAAGAAATAATTTATATTTAATAAGTATTTCTGTTATTGTTGCATATATTTGGAATCGTATAATTATTTCGGATATAATGAAATGGATTTTTAATAAGTTAAAAATCAATACAACATTTTACGACAATGAATTCGAGATGCTGTCAGATTTTAATAAGGGAGCTTGGATACGAGTATATCTTAAAGATGATGCTGTTGTATATGAAGGTTCCTTAGGATGTAAGGAATTAGAGGACGGAAAACAAAGATATATTTCATTACAAGGTTATTATAAATATTTACTTCAAGATGGAAAACCAGTAGAGCCATATATTGAGGATAATTCATCGAATCCACAAATTGAGGTAATTATATTTTATGATAGCATTAAGAGAATAGAACGATTACAAATAAATTCATGACAAGTATTAGTATAAAGTAAGATGTAATAGATCACAACATAGGCAGCCTCTTCGGGGCTGCTTTTTATTTACATTTTTCCGAAAGAAGGTGACAGTATGGGAGGAAGAGGTGGAAACAGTAGCTTTGAATCTGGCGGTAATGGCGGCGGATTGGATGTAACCAGGGACGGACAGACTACGCGATACTATTTCACAAACCATAATGGCACGAATTATTACCAGCGTGGAGTTGGCGGAATACCGGAACGTACACCAAATAACATGACGGCGAGGGAATTTAAACGGCGGGTAGAGGCTAATGGTGCAACCACAAAAGCTGTATCAAAAGGAGAGCGTAGCAAGGATGAAAAGAGATACAAAGCTGATCGTAGAGCGACAAATGCTTTTCTGGATAGAGAAACAGCATCAAACAGAATGCTTTCCAGTGGATCCAGGGCTGATGCAAAAGTGAATAGGGCGAACCGCAGGCGGAGGGGATAATCATGGGTGACCAAAAAACAAACATTGCTTATGAAAATCTTGGACGCCGTATGTATGAAGGTGTGGGAGATTTTGGCATTCCAAGAGTCAGACCTACACAGATTGATATGCCGCAGGAGTTCATTGGTTTTAATTACGCTGCCAGCACACGGGAAAGATCAGATAGAGGGATCCATTTCTTCGTGGATGATTATCAATTTAACCGTTTATGGGTAAATCCTGATAAATATCTGCCCATGCTGCAACAGTTCCGGTGTGTAATGACACCAGATTTTTCCATGTATACAGACTTTCCTAAAGCGATCCAGATATACAACCATTACCGGAAGCATTGGATAGGTGCATACCTTCAGGAAAATGGAATACAGGTGATTCCTACGATTGGCTGGAGCACTCCTGAAAGCTATGACTGGTGCTTTGATGGAGAACCTACACAAAGTATCGTGGCAGTTTCTTCTGTTGGAACCCAGAACGGCAAAAGGACAAAGGAGCTTTTCGTTTCAGGATACAGAGAAATGGTCAGACGGTTAGAACCGGAAACCATAATTTTCTACGGAAATATCCCAGAAGAGTGCAAAGGGAATATTGTGAGGATCCGGGCATTCCAGGAGAAATTTAAAGAGGCTAAGTGCAATGGGTGGTAGAGGTGCTTCAAGTGGGGTGAGTGAAACCGGAAAAAGGTATAGAACGGAATATAAAACTTTAGCTCAATTTGGAAACGTCAAAGTTGTGAAATATAATGGTGGAAACGCTAGATCCCCAATGGAAACAATGATACCTGGGATGAGTGTATGCAACAGTTGATAAAAACAACGATATTAAATTCATTACATTTCATGACACAAATGGAGAGCGAATAAAGCAGGTTGATGTTAAAGGCAGATCGCATGAGGGTGCATTGCCACATACACATAACGGGTACGAGCATGATGAATATGGGACTTATCCAGGCGTTTCCTCCAAAGACCAGAAAATCATTGATAAGATTCTAAATCAATGGGAAAGACGGCGTAAGAAATTGAATTTGTGATTACGGTATGATATATTTAAAATGCGAGGGCAATAGTTTAAGAATGAGAACGCTGTGGCGGAACGACGATTTCCGAACAACCGCAGAGGTTCCGGTGGAACTCCGGGTGACTTGCCATGAGAGACTCAGAAATGGGTCTCTTTTTGTATGCAGAAATGGAGGTGGTCAGATGGCTACAAACAGGTCGGTCGGAAGACCGCCAAAGTATAAATGCAAAGAGGAAATTGAAGAGAAGATTGACGCATATTTCAAAGAGTGCGAGGGGGAAATCCTGAAAGATGATGAAGGAAAGATTGTTTATAACAAATTTGGAAATCCGGTAATCATTAACCAGAAGCCCCCAACCGTGACCGGACTTGCCCTTGCCCTGGGGTTTACAACCAGGCTGTCCTTGATAAACTACCAGGGCAAAAAGGAATTCATGAACACGATTACGCGTGCAAAGACGATGATCGAGGCATACACAGAAGAAAGACTGTTTGACAGAGAGGGAAGCAACGGGGCTCAGTTCAGTCTGCGGAACAACTTCAAGGGCTGGAATGACCGGCAACCGTCCGAGCTGGATCAGGAAGAGCAGCGTGCACGGATCGCACAGATCAAGGCGCAGACAGACAAGCTTACCGGCAACAACCAGGAGATTGAGGATCTGGATGAGATAGAGGGGGAAATCTATGGCGGCGATAAGTAACTTTGTCAGGAAGAAGACCATCCCTTACCGGTTCTCTGAAAAGCATAAGGATTATATCCGCAGGTGCAAAGAGTGCTCTTACAACGTGGCGGAGGGTGCTGTACGTGCCGGCAAGACTGTTGATAACGTGTTTGCTTTTGCACATGAGTTGAAGACCACACCGGACAGGATCCATCTGGCAACAGGATCTACTATGGCAAACGCAAAGATGAACATAGGGGATTGCAATGGGATGGGTCTTGAATGGATCTTCCGGGGCCAGAGCCACTGGGGAAAGTACAAGGACAATGAAGCACTGTTCATCAAGGGTCCGGCAACACATTACAAACAGAAGATCATAATCTTTGCCGGAGGTGCCAAAGAAGACAGCTACAAGAAAATCCGTGGTAATTCCTACGGAATGTGGAT
>NZ_JAYFUY010000147.1:0-3834 GCF_059933065.1 Blautia sp. HA3515
CCCTCGCCAACCGGCGGTGGGACAATGCCAGACGGGGAGTTTGACTGGGGCGGTCGCCTCCGAAAGGGTATCGGAGGCGCCCAAAGGTTCCCTCAGGATGGACGGAAACCATCCAAAGAGTGCAAAGGCAGAAGGGAGCTTGACTGTGACACCGACGGGTGGAACAGGTACGAAAGTAGGGCTTAGTGATCCGGTGGTATTAAGTGGGAATGCCATCGCTCAACGGATAAAAGCTACCCTGGGGATAACAGGCTTATCACTCCCAAGAGTTCACATCGACGGAGTGGTTTGGCACCTCGATGTCGGCTCATCGCATCCTGGGGCTGTAGTAGGTCCCAAGGGTTGGGCTGTTCGCCCATTAAAGCGGTACGCGAGCTGGGTTCAGAACGTCGTGAGACAGTTCGGTCCCTATCCGGCGTGGGCGTAGGATATCTGAAGGGAGCTGTCCTTAGTACGAGAGGACCGGGATGGACGGACCGCTGGTGTACCGGTTGAGCAGCCAAGCTCATGGCCGGGTAGCCAAGTCCGGAAGGGATAAACGCTGAAGGCATCTAAGCGTGAAGCCCCCCCTAAGATGAGATATCCCATTCGAAAGAAGTAAGACCCCTTGAAGACGACGAGGTAGATAGGCTGGAGATGGAAGTGCAGTAATGTATGGAGTTGACCAGTACTAATCGGTCGAGGGCTTGACCAAAAAGCGAGAAAGCGGCCATGGCACAGGGATGTGGACAGAAGCAGGTTTACCTGGTGATGGACACAGAGACTGTGGCAGGGGCATTTGCGAAGCAAAAGGCATCGAGCAACGTAGTTGCGAGATGACCGCTTTCGAGAATAGTTAATTGCAGGATTTCACGATTCCAAAGGATGTCAGCATGTATGTGGTTTTGAAGGTACAAAAGCATTTGAGCAGTGGACTTGGTCCATTGCTTTTTTTATGCATTCAAGTCGAGCAGCCGTGCTTTGAACTTCCACTATAAATTAAAGAAACTGTAGCAGATTCCAGAGATTAATGATACAATAATTCAAGTCGAGCAGTCGCGAGACTTGGCGCGTGATTCTGGTCAGCGTAAGCTGAGATAAAATTCCAGGATGAAAAGTATCACTTGCGGAAGAGAAAAAGAGAAAGAAGGAAAACGCATGGATCTGAATAAAGAAAATATGAATAAGATCAGATATTTGATCACCTTTGCCATTATCCTGTATCTGGGGGTTCAGAATATTCATGTAGTACTTGATGTATTGGGGCTGGGATGGGGATTACTGCTTCCTTTTATTGTAGGTTCTGCCATGGCATTTGTACTGAATGTTCCAATGACATTTATTGAACGTCATCTTTTTGGAAAAGCTAAAGAAAATCATAAAAAAAGTGCAGAGAAAGCGGCAAGACCAGTAAGCTTGTTTCTTTCTATTGTATTTATCATCCTGCTGATCATGCTTGTTGTACTGGTTGTGCTTCCGCAGATTGGTAATGCCCTGGTCAGTGTTTTAAAGCGTGTGGAAGAGCGAGTTCCACAGATCCAGCAATGGTTGGGAAGTACATTTCAAAAGGATTCCCAGATTGTAAAATGGGCTGATTCCATCAATATTCAGCCTGAGAAGATTCTGAATTCTGTAATGAATACACTTAAAAATGGTGCTGATAATATTGTGGCATCTACCATTTCCTTTACAAAGGGTATTTTTAGTACAGCTATGAATGTAGGCATTGGATTTGTATTTGCATGCTATATCCTGCTGGCTAAAGAACGATTGGCACGGCAGATGAAAAAAGCATTTTATGCGATTTTTCCAAAGAGAATCGTCGAAAGGATCCTTCGGGTAGCCAGACTTTCAAGCAAAACCTTTTCCAGTTTTATTACCGGACAATGTATAGAAGCGGTGATCCTGGGGGCTATGTTCTTTGTTACTATGACCATTGGTGATTTCCCTTACGCAATGCTGATCGGTGTACTGATTTCATTTACAGCGCTGATCCCTATGTTTGGCGGGATTATTGGCTGTTGGACCGGATTTTTTCTGATTCTGATGGTAAGTCCGGTAAAGGCCTTGGCTTTTCTGGTACTGTTTGTTGTGCTCCAACAGATCGAAGGCAATCTGATCTACCCACATGTAGTAGGCGGATCTGTAGGACTTCCGGCAATCTGGGTGTTGGCTGCGGTGACTGTTGGCGGCAGCCTGATGGGAATCGTAGGAATGCTGATTTTTATTCCGCTGGTTTCTGTTTTCTATGCATTGTTTAAAGAATGGGTAAATAAAAGACTGGATCAGAAAAAAATCACTGTAAATTGAAATAGTTATTAAGAATAGTGTCAAAAACAGAATTTCGCAAAAGTACGTTGATTTAATTTAAACAGGAAAAAGCTCCCTCGCAGTATTCTTTAAGGGAGCTTTTATGTTACATAGATTTAAGAAGGGCAGATCATTCACCCTGAGTGTTTTTCTTTACTTCAGCAAGCTTCATTGCACGAACCTTCATCGGAAGACCAAAGAGAGTGATGAAACCGTCTGCATCATGATGATCATACATATCACCGGTTGTAAAGGAAGCAAGAGATTCATTGTAAAGGCTGTAAGGAGAAGTAGTACCTGCTTTAATAATGTTGCCCTTGTACAGTTTGAACTTTACTTCACCAGTTACATATTTCTGAGTGGACTCAACAAAAGCCTGGAGTGCTTCACGAAGAGGTGTGAACCATTTTCCTTCATATACTACCTGTGCCAGCTGGCTTCCAAGCTTTTTCTTGGTTTCCATAGTTTCACGGTCAAGAATCAGTTCTTCCAGCTGATCATGAGCCTCCATAAGGATAGTTCCGCCAGGAGGATTCTCGTATTCACCACGGGATTTCATACCAACAACACGGTTCTCAACGATATCAACAATACCGATTCCATTCTCGCCACCAAGTCTGTTCAGCTCTGTAATGATCTCAGATACTTTCATTGCTTTGCCATTTAATGTTTTGGGAACACCGGCCTCAAATGTCATAGTTACTTCTGTTTTGTCAGGAGCCTGCTGTGGAGTAACGCCAAGTACAAGCATGTTATCGTAATGTGGTGCCTGGGAAGGATCCTCAAGCTCAAGACCCTCATGACTGATGTGCCACAGGTTACGGTCACGGCTGTAGCTATGACTTTCATCAAAAGGAAGATGAATGCCATGAGCCTGGCAGTAAGCAATCTCATCTTCACGGGACTGCATGGTCCATACGTCTGTCATACGCCAAGGAGCGATGATCTTCAGATCTGGAGCAAGTGCTTTGATGGAAAGTTCAAAACGGATCTGGTCATTTCCTTTTCCTGTTGCACCGTGGCAGATAGCAGAAGCACCTTCTTTACGTGCAATTTCAACCAGCTTTTTGGCAATTGCAGGACGAGCCATGGAAGTTCCAAGAAGATATTTGTGCTCATAAACAGCACCTGCTTCCACACATGGCATAATATATTCATCGCAAAATTCATCAATAATGTCTTCAATATATAATTTGGAAGCTTTCCGGAAAGCTTTGCTCTCTCATCAAGACCATCCAGTTCGTTACCCTGTCCGCAGTTTACACAGCAGCAGATGACGTCATAACCAAAATTTTCTTTCAGCCAAGGAATTAATGTGGTGGTATCAAGACCGCCGGAGTATGCTAAAACAACTTTTTCTTTTCATAATTTTTTCTCCTGACATTTTTAATATTCAATATTCAAAAGCGAGTAGTAAGGATTCAAAGGGCGGTGAGCGAGAAATATGCATAATATGTAATTAAATATGTATATTTATTCGTTTACATGTCACCTGATTTTCTACTTGCCCCATTGCTGGAAAATAATATACAACATTTTAAATAA
>NZ_JAYFUY010000148.1:0-30276 GCF_059933065.1 Blautia sp. HA3515
CCCTTCCTCAATATAATACAGTACAAATGTGGTCAGAAGAATACCAAGAGTGTTGGCCTTGATCACACTGGCAAGCACAAGACGCCTGCCCTGCATACGCATAGGCTCATAAAGAGAAAATGCATGATACATCATCAGAGATGCGGAACAATAAAAAGCAGTGCGAACATGTACTGTTCAAAGGATCGGGTACGCACTGCTGTCGCTGCAAAGGGGCCTATAAATCGTAATGCCCAGGCAAAAATATACGCCAGGATAATCATACAGGCATCTATTGCCACATGGAGAAGACTGAAATTTTTCTGGTTGTCCTTAATCAATTCCTGTCACCTCGTTTTTTCGCTCTACTTATCTTATAATAGATGCAACATAATTGCAATAAAATCTTGAAATACAATTTATAAAAATTTCATGAAAAAGGGTAACTATTCAGCAGATAGTAACGGTAAGGATACTGAACAGTTACGAAACCGTTAAGCTTTCCCTTGTTTATCCACGGAACCTGCGGATGATGTTTACCCATAATTCCAGCTGTATCTTCAGATAATTTGGCAGATTCTTTATGGAAAAACGTACTTTGCGGTCTTTCTTGCTGATCTGGAAACCATTCTTGATCCCCGCCAGATATTCCCGTCCCATACCTTTTAAGGTAAAAAACAGGATCTTTACTGCAAAACCCTGTATCATAAAAGGCAGGTTCAGAATGATCTGCAGAACCGGCATATTTTTATAGATCAGATAAATATTATTTCTTGATGAATATCTTGTTTTGAACTGATTAGTACCTGGAACCGCTGGTACCGCTGCCTACATGATAGACCACTGCCTTTGGCGCATACCAGTTCTCATAGCCCATGATCCTTGCACGGTAGCACACATCCAGATCCTCCAGATAAGCAAAATGCTCTTCATCAAAATATCCGGTCTTATCCAGGAATTCCCTTCTGTAAATAGCTGCTCCGGCACAGGTGGCAAACACCTGCTCTTCCTGGTCATAGGCGTGGATACTCTTGCCCTTTCCTCTTGCAAAAGCCCAGCCAAGGGCACAATAATAATTGCCTGCGTCATCCAGCTTGTCCCGGTCATTAAACTGGACCATTTTGCCTGCACAGGAAAAAGCATTGCTATGCCTTTTGATGGCGGACAGCATCTCATTTACAAAATCCTTTTCAACTTCTGTATCATTATTCAAAAGCAGCAATATTCTGCCGCAGACGCTTTTATCCCTTCATTGACAGCACGGCTGAACCCATAATTATCCGGAAGCTCGATCACCCGTACCCAGGGATAACTGGCTGCTGCAAAGGATGTACTTCCGTCAGCAGAACCATTATCCACCAGGATCACCTCAAAATCCCGGAATGTCTGGCATTCCAGACTTGACAATACACCATCCAGATATGCCATCCCATTATAATTGGGTATTACCACTGAAACTTCAACTTCCTGCATGATATTTTCCTCCTTATTGCCCTTTCCTGTTCTTCATCCCCGGAAGTGGTTTCAGGGAATAATTCCACTTTTGTAGAGAGACAGATTCTTATTGTAATAAGGATCCCCCCTCTTTTCAGGATCTGGATCCAGTGGCTTCTCATATATTCGATCTCTGTCTGAAAGCGCCTTACTTTGTCTTTACTGTCTTCCAGGCCTCTTGTTTTGGACTCCATATGATAAAGCTTTGCATAAGGATCGTACACCACCAGGTATCCTTCCCTGCGTATTTTCAGACAAAGATCCACATCATTAAAAGCTACCGCAAGTTCCTTTGTAAAACCGCCAGCCTTTTCAAAGGCATCTCTTTTTACCATCATGCAGGCTGCCGTCACTGCACTCATGTCCTGAAGAATGGATGCTTTATGCAGATATCCTGTCCTCTCAGCCGGCATATCTACAAACAAATGGCCTGCAATACCTCCCATACCTACCACACAGCCTGCATGCTGGATGGTATTATCCGGATAAAGAAGCTTCACGCCTACGGCTCCCACTTCCCGCCTCTGACAGATGCCCAGCATTTCCTCCATCCAATCCGGTGTGATCACTGTAATGTCATTATTCAGGAAAGGGAAGTAATCCCCTCTGGCATTTTTTGCTCCAAAATCATTAATAGCTGAATAATTGAAAACTCCATTCCAACTACAGGAACCTCATTGCTCCTTTGACAGCTGCTTATAATATTCAAAAATCTCATCTGTGGTACTGTTATTCTCAACGATCAGGATCTCATAATGTTTATAAGAGGTATTCTCACGGATAGACCGGATACAGGCCTGAAGCGTATCTCTTCTCATCCTTATTGGGAATGATCACAGACACAAGGGGAGAACCCTGTACTGGGTACTGCACTCTGTAGAAGCCCAGATCCTTGGTATGGCTTACCACACCCTGTGTCCCGGTTCTTTCAAAGGTGAGCCTCAATCGCCCGTTTGCCCGCATCAAAGGCATACATCTTGCTTGCAGGATTGTCAGCAGTAGATGCTTTATGTGTCCTCCAGTGATATAAAATCTCCGGTACATGCGCCACACAGCCTGCTGCCTCCACACATCGGAAAATAAAATCATAATCCTGGGCACCATCGTATTCCCTGCGAAATCCACCAACCTTCTCCACAATAGCACGGGATACTGTAAAAAAATGGCAGATATAATTATTGGAGCGTAAAAGATCCAGGTTAAAATCCGGCTTCAGATGAGGCTGAAAATGCTCCTTCAGATCCATGGTCACCTTATCTTCGTCTGTATATACAACCTCTGGTCTGGGATCTGTATTGAGGGCCTGTACCACTTCAAACAGAGCATTGGGAGCCAGCAGATCATCATGATCCATCAGTCCGATATAGTCGCCCTGTGCCATTTCAAAAGCGGCATTTGTATTTTCTGCGATCCCCAGGTTGGCCTTCAATGGCTGCCAGCGGATCCTCGGATCCTGCGCCTGGTATCCATCCAGGATCTGACACATCTCTTTGTCCTCAGGGCTGCCGTTAGCAATACAAAGCTCCCAATTAACATAAGTCTGTGCAAGGACTGACTCCAGCATCTGTTTTAAAAAGGCAGACGGTGTTCGATAAGCCGGTACCACTACACTGATCTTAGGTGCATAGGCAAAAGTATGCTTTCTCTGTTTCTCCAGCACTGTCTCATCCGGAATATATGCTTCATACCAGGGACCGTAAGGAACCTCCTCAGGCTCAAACCGTTCGTGAAGACGGATCCAGAATTCCCTTGGGCCATAATGCTTCAGATAGCGAAGCCCTTTCTGGATGGTATAGGGAGACAGCTTCTTCAGCAGACGCCCCCATTGGATCTTCATCCCTGACGATTTTTGTTTACTCATATTTTCTTTTTACCTCTGTTTTATTATTACTGTCCATTTTAACATTCTACTATATTTTTTGCAAGAAATGGAGTAAATGTGATATACTATTTCTGATTACAGATATGCTATGATAAAAATATTAAGCTGTAATCGTCTGAAACAGCTGACAAATAATAAAAAGATAACAGGAGATAATCTATACAATGAAAAAGCAAAAGAAATCCCCCAGCAGAAAACGAACTGTTTTTTCCCTTCTGCTCTCTGCCGGGGCTATCTGCTTCCCTGATCCTGGGAAGCCCTGCATTTGCAGAAGAGGCTGCTACAGATACTGCTGCCTCAAGTATCACCACCAACCAGATTTCAGGATGGCCCCAAGGACCTGAGATCACTTCTGAAGCCGCTGTGATCCTTGAAGACAGCACCGGTACTACCCTGTACGCCAAGAATATGGATGAGGTTCTTTATCCTGGGAGCACCGTCAAGATCATGACCTGTCTTCTTGCTTTAGAGAACAGCAATCTTACAGATGAAGTGACCATGACTGCTACCGGCGTTTCCGGTGTTACCGATGGAGGGGCCAATATTTCAGCACAGCTTGATGAAGTTTTTACCATGGAACAATGCCTGTATGCCATCATGGTTGCCTCTGCCAACGATATTGCCCTTCAGGTTGCAGAGCATATCGGCGGATCCGTTGAAAACTTTGTTGCCATGATGAATACTAGGGCTGCCCAGCTTGGCTGTACCAACACAGTATTCACCAACCCTACCTGGGCTTCCTGATGAGAATCAGCATACCACAGCCCATGATATGGCATTGATCATGAAGGCAGCTACAGAGAATCCTTCCTTTTCTCCTATTGCCAGTGCGAATACCTACACCATTCCGGCAAGCGAGAATGTATCCGGAGGAGCCAGATCACTTACCAGCAAGTTCACTATGACCAACAACAGTTCAGATGCTTACTACCAGGGCTGTCTTGGCGGCAAGGAAGGATTTACAGAGGCTTCCCAAAGTACACTTGTATGCAGTGCACAGCGCAATGATGTTACATTGATCTGCGTTGTTTTAAAAGGCGCCTCCGGCCAGACAGATGATGAAGCCATCACTCTTTGTGGATTACGGATTTTCCAATTTCCAGCTTCTTACCTTAGGTCAGGATGATTTTTCCCTGATGTCCGGAGGTCAGGTGATCGTACCTGCAGGTGCTTCAGAGGACAGCCTGACTGTTCAGGATACACCGGCAGGCGACCAGGTGAACCGCACTTACTTCTACAGCGGCGTGCAGGTTGGTACTGCTGTAATGGAGCCGGAACAGGAACAGGACACCTCTCTTTATACCAACGGACAGGCTAACATGGAAGCCGCAAAGGCCTATTCCCAGTCCACCTCCTACGTGCCTTATGCAGTGATTGGAGGCGTGGCATTTCTGATCCTTCTTCTGTTATTTATCAAAATGATCAAGATCATCAAGTCCTGATATCAGGATCCAGATGTGCAAGCTCCCTGCACCTGTTTGATCAGTTAAGAGCGCAAAAGCAATATATCCACCATAATAAAAGCCAGCCGAAACGCAATCGGCTGGCTTTCATTTATGGTGGATATATCTGCTTAATGATTATTCTGCATCCTCTGTATCTTCTGCTGCATTCTCGGTATCTTCTGCCTCATCTTCAGCAACTTCTACAGGAAGCTTGTTGTCATCATTCATCTCCTCCGGATTGCTTACGCTTACCGTATGATCATACCATTTGCCCTTAGTTCCGATAATGGCAAGATCAAAATCCTGATCAAGAGCCTCTACAGGAACATCAAAGCCATACACTTCATCTGATAAACCATCCTTATAGGTAACTGTATCTGTGGTAGGCTGGAGCAGCTCTGCGTCATCCTTCTGTGCATCCTCAGCAAGCCCTGGGAAAAGATTCACTATGTTCTTGGATACAAGAGAGATATGAAGGGTCATTTTGCCGTCTTCTACAGTAAGCTGGCCTTTGCCCTCGCATGCCTCGTTTGTGTGGAACATGCTGCTGTCTGTATTAAAGTCAACAATGTAAACTCCATCCTCCAGATCCTGTGTATCGGATGCTTCTTCTTTGGTGTCTGCTGCCTCTGCCCATACCGGCAGTGTCATAGGAACTGTCATAGCAGAAATACTTAATGCTGATACTAAAATGGCTAATGAACGCTTCATAACTTTCTTATCTCCTTTATGGTGATGTGGCCGAATTGGCCACATGTCCGTTTATTTTGCTAAGCTGTCGATAGCTGCTTTTGTATGCTCTACATACAGCTGCTCTACTGCATCGACTCTTCCAAGTCCTTCGATCTGGCAGTCTACGCTGTCAAATTCTCCGGATGCCTCAAACATGCTCTTCCAGGAATCATCGTCATCTCCTGCCATATCGTTGTTTGCATGATCACCTGCAACAACCATCAGCGGACGAAGAACAACTTTCTTGAATCCAGCGTCTTTTACTTTAGCGATTACAGCATCGCAGGCTGTGTCTTCCGGCTCACCCTCTACAGTACCGATGAATGCGTTTGTAAATCCAAGGTTCTCCATCTGTGTCTGCATCTGGTCATAAGTAACATTTGCTGTATGGGATGTTCCATGACCCATGAATACGAATGCTGTACCATCTTCTGCTGCAGCTTCCATGCTGTCATAGCCTGCAGTCTTTACAGCCTCATCTGTGATAGCTTTCGCTACAGCTTCTTTGTCCTCATTGATCACTGTAGCGTCTTCTCCAACCTCACCCAGCATTGGCTCTGCAATAGCTACAGACTCAAATTTGTCTTTATATTCCTCAATAGCAGCTGTCATCTCATCATACTCTGCACCATGCATCAGATGTGTAGGCTGTACAACCAGATTCTTAACCCCGTTTGCAACTGCACGGTCAAGTGCCTGCTGCATATTATCAATATGCTCATCATCTCTTGCCTGCACATGATTAATAATGATCTGAGCTGTAAATGCTCTTCTTACAGACCAATCCGGATATGCTTCCTGAAGTGCATCCTCAATACCTTTGATATCCTGTGCACGGCTATCATTGAAAGAAGTACCAAAGCTTACAACCAGAAGCTCATTCTCACCGATCTCATCCTGGTTTCTAGGATCATCCTTGGAAGCATCTCCTGTATCTCTTCCGAAATACTCAGGGCTTGCCTCTTCTCCCTCTACCAGTTCCTTCTGTGCATCTGTCAGTGCATCCCATGCTTCTTTTGCTTCTGTGCACTGTGCATCTGTATCGTCTGTTCTCTCCTGTACGTAGATCGCATCAATAAGAGCTGCCACTTTATCTGCTGCCTCCTGGTCTGCGTCCTCAGAAGAAGCATCGTCTGCTGCTTCTGTGTCATCTGCTGCTTCTGCGTCGTCTGCTGCTTCTGTGTCGTCTGTTGTCTCTGCTGCGTCCTCTGTCTCTGCAAATGCTGCTGTTGCTGCGCATGTCATGCTTGCTGCCATGGATACAGACAGGATCAGTGCCATAATTGTTTTGCGCTTCATTATTTTTTCCTCTTTTTTTCGTATTTCCGGACGAACTATGCATAAAAACAGCGGTCACATTTCTGCGACCGCAATGCTTCTCATCAACACATTCGTTCCTTTTGCCAGATGCTTCTCCCTCTTTGCAGAAGTACCCAGACGGTAAACTATATGATCATATAATGTTATGAGAATACTGGTTCTGTGTTCCGCAGATCCACAATTCCACGCAAAGGCAGTTCTCCTGACTTCGTTCTACACTGCTTCCCCTTCCCGGTTATCCAGTGGGCTCTGAAGCAGCTCCCTTACACAGTGACGGCATCGTTCCGGATTCACACCGGATTCCCTTTTATGCATCATGAAATGATGCTACCTGTACGCTACAACTTTATACATATTCAATTCGGATATCTAATAGTTATCATATAATTATGTCTTTTCTATGAACAAAGAATGTATATACCGTAAACATAAGATAGATGATCCAGAATGCCAGACTTAGCAGGATCCCTTCTTTCAGCAATGGTGCATGATAAGTAAGTGTAAGGGCATGATTTCCTTCTTTTACTTTACATGCAAGGAAGCCTAAGTCCCCTTTCTGCAGCTCCGTGTCTTCGCCATCGATCTTAAGGCTCCATCCATCCTCATAAGGAATCATAAAAAGTACATATCCATCTGAAGCCGCCTGGATACTGCCTGTTACCAGTGTATCCTTCCGGGGAGCATCCAGCACAACCTTTGATTCCTTCTTTGCCTGGGACTTTCCAAGACCTGCCGCACTTTCCCTGTCTTCCCCATCCTCCAGCACAATGGCATTACTTAAAAACTTTTTCCGGATCTTTTTATCAACTGCCCGCAGGCTGCTTTCTGATACCGTTTCATCATAAAACCTTGCCACATCGCTTTCCCGTACATTTTGATACAGATACATACTGCCAAACTGACGGATCAGCGTATATTTGCTGCTGTCCAGGCTGCTGTTCTTGGAAATCAGGTATCTTACCCCTGTAAAGGCTGCAAACCAGTTGTTCATGGCATTATCCCAAAAGGTATACCGGTTCCGGTCTGCATAATAAAAGCTGGGGAAACAGGTGTTTACAAAATCCTTTACATTGCTGTTCATAACAGAATTATAGGTACTGACCCCTCTGTACCCCTGGGCCAGGGAATCCATTGAAATCGTTGCAGACGAAAAGTCCTTTTCCACCCGGTAAAAGCTTTTGTCTGTTTCCCTTAAAAATTCCAGAATATCCTGGATATCCTGACTGTAAAGCTCCCGGAAATATGCCTGAGGCTTATCAATAAAATCTCTGGCCTGCTGCTCGGACGGATCCTCAACGATCTTCTCAAGATAATCATCCGTTACCTGCACCACTGTTTCTGCCGGTGTATCCTCTTTTTTCAGGGACATTCTGTCCTCATAGCCAACAGTTCCTTCACAGATCACATTCACGGCCATGGCCAGTGCCAGAATACTAAAAAGCACCTGTTCCCCTTTTACTTTCAGCCGGTTCACCAGTAAAAGTACAACCGCCATCACCGTTCCGGTTACAGCCGTGATCACTGCGTTCTGTCTGTATTCAGCAAAAAGACTATCCTCATAGCCCATCCTGCAGGCTTTATACATAAAGATGCAAACCAGGACCACACCTATTATGCTGGCTTTGCCGCCCTTTTTCAGATAATCCCAGGTCCAGGCTGCTGCCAGAAGAATCATAGGGAGCAGCAGGAAAGTATATCTGTATGTAACCGTAGCAAAAGCATTAAAGGCATAACCGCCTACAGGAAAGATCATCAGAAGCAGCATAAACAAAGCTGCACCGTAAGCTGTCCTTCTGGTACGCTTTGTCCCATTGCTTTTCCAGAACAAAAGCAGAAACTGCACCACCAGGAAAACTGCCAGAACAGAAACAAACAGCACCGGATCCTCATAATAATTCCAGAAGCCATAATATTTCTTGTCGCCCAGTTCCTGAAGATTCTGGAAATTCGTGGAAAAAGGACGAAGCAGCAGAGTTTCATAATATTCCTGCTTATTCAGGGTAAAACACCTTTTTAAAAGATCTGCCAGGGTCCTCTTCTGCTCCACCCTGGATGTTACATTTAAAAGAATGGATGCCATAGGAAGAAAAACTGCAAAGCTCATCCCAAGTCCCAACAGCATAAGCAGACAGCCGCCCGCAAATTTTCCTATCCTCTGCCGGATGGTAAGCCCATTCAGGGAGATCACCCGGAACAGAAGATACAGGCCTGTTCCCGCCAGGCACATATATGTGAAATACACACTGTAGATCCCGCAAAAAAATACCATTACCGGAAACAGCTTCCATTTTTTCTCTTTTCTTAAAAATTTCTCGCAGAATAAAAGTAATAGCGGAAAATACACCGTTACCATTCCAAACTGGTAATGCTGTCCCCAAACAAGAAGATAGCCGCTAAGTCCATAGGCAAAGCCAAATACAAATTTGCTCTGCCTGCTAAAGGAAAATTCTGACAGAAACCAGTAAAAAATCCAGCCTGCTGCCAGGATCCTACCGATCTGTATCCATACCAGGAAAAACAGCATGTGTGCAGGTCCAAGGATCACTCCCAGGGCATACAGCACCATCAGGGACGGGTCAAACAGATTCAGGTTAAACATGCTGGTTCCAAAACCATTGTTAAAATCCCACAGAGAAAAATTTCCTTCTCGAAGATGGTTGACTATGGTTGCATAATGCATGGTGTACTGCTCCAGGGTATCTCCCCCTACATCGCTGAACACCAACAGTTCATTTCCGAAAATGTAATTTCTGTAAATCACCAGACCACTGACAAACAATACCAGCAGGAGCAGAAGTCTTGTCTTCTGCTCCCGGCTTATTTTATTGATATATTTTTTCATAGCTTTTAAATCCTCTTCAGGGAAAAATCCTGGCTCTTTAAAGTAAGATTTGGATTGTAATAGGGGTCTCCGTCGCGAAGGATCTCAGGCCATTTTTTCTCAAACACAGCCATTTCCCTGTTAAATCTGGCCACCTTTTCAGGTGTATCCTCAAGTCCTCTTGATTTTGACTCATAATGGTACAGCTCTGCATAAGGATTGTATACGATCAGATAACCGGCCTTCCGCAGCTTCAGGCAGAAATCAATATCATTAAATGCAACTGCCAGATCCTCGCTTAAACCGCCCACCTTTTCAAAGGCTTCTTTCTTTACCATCATACAGGCTGCTGTAACAGCACTGTAATCCTGGGCGCAGATGATCCTGTGGCAGTAGCCTGTAGTCCCTCTTGGCTGCATCACAAAACAGTGCCCGGCAATTCCGCCAAAGCCGATCACCACTCCTGCATGCTGGATGGTATCATCCTCATAATAAAGCCTTGCACCTACAGCCCCCACATCCGGACGCATACAATAGCCAAGCAATTCTTCCAGACAATCCGGGTTAATGATCTCCGTATCATTATTCAGAAGCAGGAAATATTCTCCTCTTGCATACTTTGCCCCAAAGTTATTAATCGCAGAGAAATTAAATGGACCATCCCAGTACACCACACGAGCCTTTGGATTTTCCTTTTCCAGATCTTTATAGTACTGGAAGGTAGCCGGATCTGTACTGTTATTCTCAACGATCACATACTCGTAATTCTTATAAGTAGATTTACTGTCAATAGCATTCATACACCGTTTCAGATCATCTATATGGTCTTTATTAGGAACGATGATAGAGATCAACGGATCCCTGTCCCGAAGGAATCTGGTACGGTAAAGTCCGGGAAATTCTCCAGGAAATACCTGTGCCGAAATGCCGATACGTTCATAATGAGCTTCAATGGCCCGCTTCCCGGCTTCAAAGGCATAGCCCTTGCTCTCCGGATTCTCTGCTGTAGAGTCCTCATGGCATCTCCAGTGATACAAGATCTTAGGAATATGATAAATCTCCTGATCCTTCACTGCCTCCACACACCGGAATACAAAATCGTAGTCCTGTGCCCCATCATAAGCACTGCGAAGCAAACCAACCTGATCCAGCAGCTCCCGCTTCACCACAAATAAATGACAGATGTAATTGACTGTACAAAGAAGATCCGGGTTGTAATCCGGCTTAAAATGGGGCTGAAAAAATTTGTGTCCATCCATGGACATTTTATCTTCGTCAGAATAAAGCACCCGTATTCCCGGATGTTCATTTAAAGCCTTTACACAGGAAAATAAAGCATTAGGAGTCAATTCGTCATCATGATCTGCAAAAGCAATGAAATCTCCTTGTGCCATTGCCAGCGCCTGATTGGTATTTTCAGAAATCTGCAAAGGCTTTTCACTGAACACAACCTTGATCCTTTCATCCTGGGCTGCCAGCTCCTGAAGCAGCTTCCTGATAGGGGAATCAGCCCCGCTTCCATCAGAAATGCAAAGCTGCCAGTTAGGATACGTCTGCTCTTTTACACATTCTACCAGTCTGCGCAGATATTTTTCCGGTGTTTTATAAGCAGGAACCACAATAGAGATCATTGGCTGGAAATCAAATTTTGTCCGCCGCTCCTTTTCCAATTCTCCTTTTGTGGGAAGATGTCTCTCGATCCATTTAGAATAAGGGATCTCCCTGGTGGAAACGGTTTTCACCTTGGCCACCGTCTTATTCCATAACGCAGCAGGGCCTTGATATTTCAGATACTTCATGCCCTTTTTCGCATATTTTTCCACCTTATTTGCCAGGATCACCGGTTTTTGCAGGTGCACTACATAAACTGATTTTTTGCCTTTACATTCAAAAACAAGATACATTACCTTTCCGGAAAAACCGGTTACTTCTGCAAAAAATCCTGTCTTTCCAGGATCCTTTGCTTCCTCATAAAGCTGTTCCACATCCACCCGTGCAGTCCTTTGGATATCTGCCTGGACAGGCTTTTTATTTTCATCAAAAATATGGACCAAAACCGGTCCGTCAGCAATGGTCCAGCCCCTTAAACGGACACAGCCTGCCTGCACCTTTTCCTCTTCCATATAATACTGGGGCTTTCCTCTTTTTTTCTCCAGATCCTTCACCGGAATGGAAAACCACAATTCCTTTTTATCTGGTGTGTCTGCATAGATCTTCAGTTTATGGTAGCCCTTCAGATCCTGTGGAAGCTGTACCGTTGCTGTGATCCGTTCTCCCCGGATCCTGTCCGGATCCTTGAAGCGCTCCATGGCGCTAACGATCTCCAGTTTCTGGATATCTGCCTTTAACTGGCTGTTATCCAGAAAAGCCATCATTTTTCCTTCTTTGGGCCAGGTTCCCTGCAGAACATACCGTGTAGGATCCTGTAAATGGAGCCGTTCTTTCGTTACCTCAAATATTTCCTTATACATTTTAAACCTCTCTTAAGGAACAGTCTCCTTCTGTCACTGATAAATTCGGGCTATAATAAGGATCTCCCTTGGCCAGCTCTTTTTCCCACTTTTTCTCAAAAAGCCGGGTTTCTTTCTTAAATCGAAGCTGCTTCTCCGG
This sequence comes from Blautia sp. HA3515, assembly GCF_059933065.1. Lineage (NCBI taxonomy): Bacteria > Bacillati > Bacillota > Clostridia > Lachnospirales > Lachnospiraceae > Blautia > Blautia sp. HA3515. The sequence continues at coordinate 12,284 of NZ_JAYFUY010000148.1, forward strand.
TGTATCCTCCAAGCCTCTGGACTTAGACTCATAATGATACAGCTGTGCGTAAGGCGTAAATACTACCTTTTTCTTATGCTGTCCAAGCTTCATGCAGAAATCAATATCATTAAATGCAACTACAAACTCCGGATCAAAACCATCTACCAGCAGAAAATCCTCTTTCTTAACCAGCATACAAGCAGCCGTCACTGCACTGTATTCCTGTACGCTTACCAATCGTCCCATATAACCATCTGCGCTGCCGGACGCCCTGCAGAAAATATGTCCTGCAATGCCTCCCAGGCCGATCACTACACCTGCATGCTGGATGGTATCATCCGGATAAAACAGCTTTGCCCCTGCCGCGCCCACGTCCTTCTGCTGACAAAGCATCAGCATTTCCTGGATCCAGTTGGGAGTAAGCACCTCTACGTCGTTGTTCAGAAACAGGAAGTATTCCCCATTCGCCTGAGCTGCTGCAAAATTATTGATAGCAGAAAAATTAAAACCTTCTTTCCAGGTGAGAAGCCTTACAAAAGAATACTTTCGGGTCATTTCCTCATAATATTCAAAGGTTTCCGGATGGTCGCTGTTATTTTCTACAACCAGTACTTCAAAATTCCGGTAGGTACTTTTCTTATCAATAGAAGAAAGACACAGTTCCAGATCCTTTACATGATCTTTGTTGGGAATGATAATGGAGATCAAGGGCTGTCCCTGGATCTTCACCCGGCTTCTGTACCAGCCTGGCCTCTTTGTCATCTCCACTTCTGCCTGGATCCCCATTCTTTTGTAATGTGCTTCCAGCGCTCTTTTCCCTGCTTCATAGGCATAAGCCTTGCTTGCAGGGTCTGCTGCCGTAGACTCCATATGGCACCTCCAATGGTACAGTACCCTTGGAATATGCACTATGTTTTCTGCCTTTTCGCAGCACCGCAGGATCAGGTCATAATCCTGTGCCCCATCATAATCCGACGAAAAAAGTCCAACCTGCTTTAACAATTCTTTCTTTACCACAAAAATGTGACAAATATAGTTATTCTCCCTTAAACGGAAAAGATTGTAATCCGGCTTAAAATTTGGTTCAAAATAATGGGCACCATCCATACTGATCTTATCTTCATCTGTGTACAGTACATCTGCCGAATGATCACCTTTTTGAAGACTTTCATTGATGGCCTTTGCAATATGAAAAAGCGCATCCGGTGCTACCACATCGTCATGGTCTGCAAGAAGGATATAATCCCCATTAGCCATTTTTACTGCCGCATTGGTATTCTCTGAAATACCACCGTTCTTTTCCAGTTTTTTATAGCAGATCCTTGGATCCCTGCCATAATGCTTATGGATATAACCGGTAAGCTCATCTCCTGTGCTTCCGTCCGCCAGGCAAAGCTGCCAGTTCTTGTAGGTTTGCTTTACAATAGAATCCACTGCCTCCTTCAGATAGGGCAATGGCGTATTATAAAGAGGAATCACAATGCTGATCTTAGGCTCATAAGGAAAATGGGTTTTCCGCTGGGCCATCAGCTCTTTTCTCCGGCCTTGTGACGCATCAGCCACTGCTCATAGTCTCCGGTCACGATCCCGGCTTTTGCATCCACATATTTCAAAAACCCACGGATTCCCTTCTTTCGCAGGCATTCCAGATTCTCTTTCCGGTTTTCCCAGGCCAGCACTTTTTTACGCCTGCCGGCAGGTGAATTTTCTGCCTGAAGCTTTTTCAGGTCGATCTCCACTTGTTTTCGGATCTCTTCTCTGCCTGTATTCCCAATGAAAACCAACACCAGCCTGCCTCCGGCCACATCTGCCAGTTTGCCGCTGATCTGAAATCCCAGTTCTTTTTCTTTATATTCTGCGCCAAGCGCCAGACTTTCCACCACATCCGGCCTGCGTCCACGGCTCAGCTTCAAGGGTACCGGATTCCCCTTACCGTCCTGAAGCAGGATCCGGTCAGTACCTTTCTGGCAAAGTACCCAGCCCTCTGCAGCGATCATGGTACGGTACAGCACCTCCTGTCGGTCTATGTGTACCTCCATCATCTGATCCTTACAGAAATCATGAAGCTGCTGTTGATCTGTTTCCCACAGAATGGCATTCTCTTTTCCATCTGTGGCCACAAGCCTCAGCTTTTCATGCTTCTTTACAAGTGCTTCTGCATTGGGGATCCTTATTGTAAAACCGCATTGCTTTGTCCCTGCTGTCTCCGGATATCCGGCCTCCACATCCGGTCTGGCAAAGCGCACCGGCTCCTCCACCGGAAGCTGCTCCCCTGCCGGATCTGTAAGAAGAAAACGTAAGGGCTGGCCTTCCCTTTGAAAGGCCCACCCTTCCAGAATCAGGGATTTTTCATTCTTCTCCTGATATTTACGGTCATCTACACTCCACACTAACTGTTCCATCCGGTTACTCCTGCTTCTTTGATGAAGCCCCTTTTCCTTCCGGCTTCAGCTTTCTGTATAACTTCCATGCCTTTGTATTTTCCATTTCATGGATCTGGGCTTCTTTTTGCTTCAGCTGAGCCTTCAGATCCTGGATCTGGGCATTTTTTTCATTTTCTTCCTGTGCAAATCTGCTCCAGAATTCCTTTACTGCTTCCTGTTCCTTTAAAGCCTCCAGCTCCAGGGTGAGGATCTCTGCTTCCCTTGGCACATTTTCCAAAATGATCTGCGGATCTCCGCCGCCAAAATAGTAGCAGTGATCACCAAGTGCAAACCCATTGGTATGGAAAGCTGCCCTTCCCAGATCTCTCCAGCGGATCTTGCAGATCTTAAAGCCTCCCCGGCACTTCACCCGGATCAAGACGCATCCGCCTTGTGCCTGCAGGTACTGGGATATCAATACATAGCCCTCTCCTGGTCATAGGATATTTAAAAGAGTCTCTTTCCTGAAAATCCTGTCCCCTGTCGAAAAATACCTGAAGCTTTCTCTCATCTCCACAGCCCAGGATCCTGTCATAATATTCCATCATATCCAGCTTGCCCAGGAGAAATCTCATCATACAGGGACAACATAGGGATATGCTTCCCAACCATGTATTTCTGGAAATGCTGCTCCATCTGCTTATATATTTCCTGTTCTTCCCGGCTGATCCCGGCCTTTTCATAAAGGTCTCTGTTTTTCAGCACATGACGCTTCCCGTCACTTTCCAGGTAATAATGAAGCATACGATACATAATAAAGTGTGCAGGTACGCAAAAGTCAAAGGTCCACTCGTAATCCAGCACCCAGTCCTTACCTTTTCCAAGAAGGATATTGGCCGGAACCAGATCAATATCCGCAAGCCTGCCGCCCTTTAAGCCTTCTGAAAGCCCAGGCCTGGCCAAATACCTGTATAAACTCCGGTGATTCCTTAAAATCCTGGCTGCCGTAAAGCCGTTCTGCCTTATGAAGATAAGTAAACAAAAGGCTTTCTGCCTCATCTAACTGTCCTTCTTTTAGAAGTGTATCCAGCTTTTCTTCCAGGGTAATCCCTTCCAGATACTCCAGTTTTACCCCATTTGATACTTGTTCGCAGGAGTTGACATCAAGCTTTTCTTTTTCAAAAAGCGGAGCTAAAGCCTGTCCTTTATCATAAATATTACTTACATGGGCTTCTGCTTTTGCCCCTGCCGGAAGCTTCTGTACATAACGGCTGCCATCTGGTTTCTGGCAGATCTGGGTAAGGATATTAAATCTTGGATCTCTTTCATTGGAATACTTGATATAGGCTGTCTCTGTTTCAAATTTGTCCTGCCCGATCACTACCAGGAAGGAATTGGCAAACTGAGGATACAGATCATTATCCAAAATAGAATCATACACTGCTGATTCCTGGAAAAGTTCCATACGCAGCCTGTCAAAATTATATTCTGTACGATTCAGTTCCCCACGCCTTGGCAGTCTTCTGTCCGAATAAATGGTCATAGGGAATTTGTAATCTGGGAATGGATAATACCAGGTGCTTTCAAAGCCGCCAGCTTCCTGGAAGATCTTTTTCAGTTCTTTTACAGTAAAGGTCTTTACGCCCTTTGTGGATGGATACCCCTGGATTCCTTCAAATAGAGTACCAAAATGGTCTTCTGTACATCCTGCCCAGTATTTCAGTCCAAAACGATTCTCAATGGCGATCACGATCTTCCCGTCCGGCTTCAGATGCTTTCGGATGATCTTAAGGAAATCCACATAAGGATCCTGGCTCTGGATATAGGCCTCTCCATATTCAAATACACCGATCAAAGTGATATAATCGTATTTCTCTGTCAGGTTCTTCTCCACATCCTGAAAATTTCCCACAAGGATCTTCAGCTTCTCACTGTCTCTGTGTCTCCACGCATTGATCTCACTGCGCTTCATGGACAGATCGATACAGGTCACTTCACCTGCTCCTCCAAGAAGGGCACCTGTAACAGCACCGCATCCGGAACCGATCTCCAACACCTTTTCCTTGCCTGTAAAAGGCATCCAGCTAAGGATATTCTCTCTGATATGTGAAAAATGATAGAGAATGGGCCAGCTTTTCTTTTCCCCGATCACCTTATTAAATCTGTCCGGGCTTACATTTCTGGCGATCTCCAGCATTTCGTCCTCAATAGCACCATCTGTATATAAATCCCTGCCCTGATAGCAGGTATCATCCAGGATCACATTACCGATCTTCCTCATATATCATCCTCCTGAACCGTTACAGTCGAATTCATATCAAAAAATCCTACCGTATTCTTGGCAGAAATAACGGTAATATTGCACGCATCATACAGTCTGTGGAACACCTTAAATTCCCCATCCTTATAGCCGGTACAACCGAAGGACAGAAGATATTCTCCACCCTGCAGATCCATTTTCTGTGTAAAGGTAACTGTACAGCATCCTCCCGGAGCAGGCTCCGGCACTTCTGCTTTTTCAAAAAGGGTGTTGGTGCCTGTCAGCTCTGTTCCCCTGATATTCTTAAAGGTATATGCCATGATCGGCTCCTGGATCTGCTCATTAAACCGAACCTTCATAAGGATCTGGAAGGTGCTCCCCTTTTCTATGGTATTGGTGAACATCCCTTTGTCATCCTTGATGGCAAAATCCACGATCTCCGCCTGCTTGTCCCCATACTCCAGAGTATTAGGATTTGGCAGGAAATGTTCATGGCTGATGGAAGCTACGGCTGCTTTTGCAAGGCCCTCGTCCCCATCTGTTTTTTGTTTTACAGGCTCCTGTCCTACCAGAAGCTGCTTGTACAGGTCCACCATTTCCTTTGGTGAGCCTTCATCCAGCTTAACACCTTTGTTAAGGAGGATCACACGGTCACAATATTTGGACACGCTGCTTAAGTCATGGGTAACAAAAAGAATGGTTTTTCCCTGTTTCTTAAACTCTTCAAATTTATGATAGCATTTTGCCTGGAAAAATACATCTCCAACAGACAATGCCTCATCTACGATCAGGATCTCAGGATCGATATTGATGGCAACTGCAAAGGCAAGACGTACAAACATACCGCTGGAGTAGGTTTTCACCGGCTGGTGTATATAATCTCCGATATCTGCAAAAGCAAGGATATCATCCAGCTTTGCGTCGATCTCTTCCTCAGAAAAGCCGATCATGGTACCGTTCAGATACACATTCTCAAGCCCGGAATATTCCATATTAAAACCGGCTCCCAGTTCCAGAAGGGCAGAAATACGTCCATTGACCTTTACTTCCCCTGTGGTAGGTGCCAGCACTCCTGTGATGATCTTAAGGATCGTGGACTTCCCGGAACTCTGTTCACTCCGATGATCCCTACACATTCTCCTTCGTGAATATTAAAATTCACATCATGAAGGGCATAATGCTCCCTGTATTTTTTCTTTCTGGACAGGCCAAGAGACTCTTTCAAACGGTCAGAGGGCTTGTCATACAGCTTATACATTTTTGATAAATGCTGGACTGAAATCACATTTTTATCACTCAAAACAGGCTGATTCCTTTCTATAGTACGTCTGCGAAATGGATCCGCAGTCTTTTAAATACCCAGTTTCCAAAGCAGAAACAAACCAGGGTAAAGAGCCAGAAATATAAGGTCCATAATGGTCTTTCAAAAAACCACCGCTTTGCAACAAAGGCATCCCTGTAACCGGAAACAATATAGTACATAGGGTTCAGCTGAAGGATCTTCTGGATCAGCGGATGGTCCTTCAAAGCTGTATCTGCCACCCACATAATGGGTGTAAGCCATACGCCTACCTGCAAGCCGATGTTGATGATCTGAGTCAGGTCACGGAAGAATACCACCACTGCACAGGTAATGTAAACCAGGCTTAAGGACAGTAAGAATACGCAAATACTGTAATACAGGATCTGCAGATAATACCAGTCTGGAAATCTTCCGTAAAAGGCATACAAAATAATTGTAAAGACCACGAAAAAGCCGTGTACAAACAGCGCGGAAATGATCTTCACAACAGGAAGCACACTGATGTTAAAAACGACTTTTTTTACAAGGTAATTATATTCAAGAAGAGCATTGGTCCCGCCTACCAGCGCATCCTGGAAAAAGAACCAGGGAACGATCCCGGCTACCAGATACAATACAAAAGGGATCCCGATCCCATCTGTATTCTGGCGGAAGCCAACAGAAAATACAAACCAGTACACCATAATGGTAACAATGGGCTGCACGAATGCCCAGAAGGTTCCGAAATAGGAACCGGCGTATCTGGTCTTAAAATCATTTTTAGCCAGTTTCATAACCAGCCGGCGGTTTTTGTATACATCCGCCGGCAGGGAAAATATCGTCTTAAGCATTCATTCTCTCCTATCTATGGAACTCCTTAAAGCTCCCCCATTTCTGGTCTTTGTCAGAGAAAGTAAGCTCCATCCCTTCAGGGATCGGCCATTCTACTCCAATGTCCGGATCATTCCAGATCAGGCCGCCTTCGTCTCCCGGATGATAGAAGTCAGAGCATTTGTAGGTGAACTCTGCACTTTCAGAAAGTACCAGAAATCCATGAGCAAATCCCTTTGGAATAAAGAACTGTTTTTTATTTTCTGCTGAAAGCACAACACCAAACCATTTGCCGTAGGTTTTGGAGCCTTCCCTTAAATCTACTGCCACATCAAACACTTCACCGTTTACCACGCGAACCAGCTTATCCTGAGGATAATTGATCTGGAAATGAAGACCTCGTAATACTCCATAGTGGGAACTGGACTGATTGTCCTGTACAAACTCCACATCGATCCCTGCTTCTTTGAAATCATTGTAATTGTAGGTTTCCATAAAATAACCACGGGCATCTCCAAAAACAGTTGGCTCGATTACTTTCAATCCTTCAATATCTCCACATGGTGTCACTTTGATTTTTCCCATTTTGATTTCCTTTCTGCCTTTTTGGGCTTTCCATTTTCTATATTTTGTTCACAAATCCTGCTTGCTTAATACTCCTTAAAGGACTTCAGCTGCTCTGTAACATACTCCACATCCTTCATGTCCAGGTTGTAGAACATAGGCAGCCTTAACAGCCTCTCGCTTTCCTTTGTTGTATAGCGGTCCTCTCCTGCAAAGCGGCCAAACTTCTGCCCTGCCGGTGCTGTATGCAGCGGAATATAATGAAACACACTGCAGATACCTTTTTCCCGAAGATAATGGATCAGCTTGGTACGAACTTCCATATCCCGTACTTTCAAATAGTACATATGGGCATTATGAGTACATCCTTCCGGGATCACCGGCCGTGTGATCTTACCTTCTTTCTCAAGAACCTCCAGCTCCTGATGATAATAATTCCAGATTTCCATCCTTTTATCCTGGATCTGGTCACAAACCTCCAGCTGTGCGTAAAGATAGGCTGCATTCAGTTCACTTGGAAGATAGGAGGAACCATAATCCATCCACCGGTATTTGTCCACCTGGCCTCTGAAAAACTTACTTCTGTCAGTCCCCTTTTCCCTGAGGATCTCTGCTTTTTCCTGATACTCATCCTTATCAAATAAAATAGCACCGCCCTCTCCCATGGTATAATTCTTTGTTTCATGAAAGCTATAGCAGCCAAAATCACCGATGGTTCCCAGTGCCTTGCCTTTATAGTAAGCATTTACGCCCTGGGCAGCATCCTCAACTACTTTCAGACCATATTTGTGTGCGATCTGAAGGATCTTATCCATCTCACAGGACACCCCTGCATAATGAACCACTACGATTGCCTTTGTCTTCTCTGTGATAGCCGGCTCAATCAGATCCTCATCAATATTCATGGTATCCGGACGGATATCCACAAATACGATCCTGGCACCTCGAAGTACAAACGCATCTGCTGTGGACACAAAGGTATATGCAGGCATGATCACCTCATCCCCCGGCTGTATATCAGACAGATAGGCTGCCATCTCAAGTGCATGAGTACAGGAAGTGGTAAGCATTACATGTGCTGTATGAAACCTTTCCTCCATCCATCTGGAACACCGTTTGGTATATTCCCCGTCACCGCACAGCATGCCTCTTTGCACAGCATCCTGAATATATTCCATTTCTTTGCCTGTATAGGCAGGCCTGTTAAAATCAATCATCTGCTTTTCCATGTCCTTTTTTCTGTATAATTTCTGCCGGTTCCTGCACATCTGGCTTCTGAACATCTGGCTTTTTAGTATCTATTTTCTGAACATTTACGGTTTCCCGTATTACATACTGAGGAGTTTTATTCTGGTTCAGGATCATCTTACCGATATATTCTCCCATAACTCCAAGCATCAGAAATGTAATACCGAAAAAGATCAGCATGGCGCACATCAGAGAAGACCAGCCCATAGCCACATCAGGATTGGACAGCTTCTGGATCAGCACAGCCACTGCCAGTATAAATCCTGTAAGGGAAAACAGAACTCCCATCACCTCTGCTGCCCGAAGAGGGATCACCGTATAATTAAGGAAAGACATAAACAATCGGAACGCCTTTTTAAAATTATAATTAGAGCTTCCTTCTTCTCTTGAAAAATGCTGGATCTCAATATTGGCAATATTGGAAGTAGTACGATAAAACAGGATCTGCAGATAAAGATTGTAGCCTTCATACTTTACGATCTCATCCCGTACATACCTGCGGCAGCACCAGTAATTGCTGGCCTCCAGTCCCTTGGGGCGTTCTACCATATGCCATACGATAAATGAAGCGATCTTGCTGGTCAGATTCTTCATAAAACTGAATTTTCTTTTCTTATATATTCCAAAGACTACATCATAGCCTTCTTCCATCGCCTTAATAAAGGCAGGTATCTGCGACGGGTGGGTCTGCATATCATCATCCATTCCCATGATATAATCCCCTTGCGCCTCATGAAGTCCTGCCATGATGGCATTATGCTGTCCAAAATTTTTGGCCAGATTAATTCCCTTTACATTCGGATATTTGCTGCCCAGCCTGCGGATAGCTTCAAAGGTATCATCCGGGGAACAATCATTCACCAGGATAAATTCACAGTCCAGTCCGGGAATCGTCCTAATCACCTCCATGCTCATCTCCACCACCTTCTCAATAGTATGGGCAGATCTGTAGCAGGGGATCACAATTGATAAAAGCATTTTTTCTCCTTTTATAATGAGAATACCAGGATCCCCACAAGGATCACCAGCAGTCCCAGAAGTTTTCTCTTGGTAAACCGTTCCTTCAACACCAGATATCCCATCAGGGACACAAAAATATAGCTGCTGGACTCGATCACAGGCGACAGAGAAAGGGGTACTTTCTTTAATGCCACCATTGTAAGAAGTGTTGACAGGAACAAAAGTCCGTATCCTGTGATCACATAAGGATTCAGATATTCGTGAAGTCTGTCCCTGTATGTCTTATTGGCAGATATCTTCAGCAATATCTGGGAAAGGGATGCCACAAATACGGATACGATCAGAATACATATATAAATCTGCAGTTCATTCATCAGCAGTCACCACCAGATAAATTCCTCCAAAAATGATCAGTGCCCCAAGGATCATATTCCAGGTGATCTTCTCACCAAAAATAAAGGTGCCCCAGATCATCCCCCAGATCAGGCTTACCGGCTTATTAGCATAAGCCACCGTCAATGGCAGATGCTTCAGGATCTGCTGCCAGATCAAGGCATACAAAGCCATGATCAGAAGAACGCCGCCATACCATAAAGCAAAACCGATCAAACTTTTCTGATTGGCTGCCATTTTGGAACATACACCGCTTAAAGAACTCATCAGAAGGCTTACATGCAGAACCAGAAAAAGTCCTGCTGTCTTTTGCTTTCCATTCTCTTTCATGCTATTTTCCCATAATTATTCCATAAATTCAATGTGTATTTTTGATAAAACTTCCTGAAGTCTCTTTCTGCATTCTGTAAGTGTGCTGCCCTTCAGGATCACCTGTCCCAGCCTGTCCCTGCCATTACGATATCTGTGTATCTCTTCTCCAGGGCAAATGTTGAAAGAAAGATCCAGGACATCCCCGGATGGTGCATTGTCATTCCTGATCTCTTTTACGATCCCATCACGTAAAGATAACAGAGTATGTGACAAAACAGCAGGATGTTCTCCATCCAGACGGAACATCTCTTCAACTCCAAGATCCAGAGCCAGCCTTACAATGGCTTCATAATAATTGATACCAAAAAACTCTCCTACAATCTCCGGCAGACAAGTGGCTCCTGCCCTGGCAGTGATCTCAACCACATAAACCCTGCCATCCTTCCAGATCAGGTCACAGTTCACAGGACAATTATCAAGCCCCAGGGCTTTTGCTGCTTTGCCCACCTGCTCCCTGGCCTGCACGCCAAGAGCTTCCTCTTCATCAAAAGGCACAGAATGTCCTACCGGTGTAGGCACTGCGCTGATGAAAGCTTCTGTATTATCAAGAAGGCAATACAAAAACTTTCCGTCCTTCAGCATAGCTTCTGCCCCAAATAAAGTACCTTCTATAAATTCTTCTACAAGGCAGTAATCTTTCCCTGTAGCTTCCATAGTAAGCCTGTAATTGGCTCTTGCTTCTTCTTTTGTATTGCTGCGGAAAATCCCTCTGCTCCCCATCAGGTCTACTGCCTTCAGGATCACGGGAAAGGTAAGCTGGGAAAGGGCGTCTTCCAGTTCTTCCTCTGATCTTACACGGATATGCCGGGCCGTCTGTACCCCTGCCTTTACAAAGGCTTCTTTCATTTTCCATTTATCAGAGGCTGTCTGTGCAGGAATGGCTTTTGGCCCAATAAGCCCCATAGCTTCACACACGGTCCCTATAGCCGGTACTCCTGTATCAAGACAGCAGGTAGTGATCCCCTGGATCTGTGTGCGCCTTGCCTCTGCCAGCACTGCCTGTGGATCTGATATGTCTGTATAGGAACATTCGTCTGCTTCTGCAAAACCTGGCCAGCTGCCTGGTGTGCTGCAGACAATGGTATAAATCCCCAGCTTTTTCGCTGCCTGGATCAATGGCATCTGAGAGTAACTGGCTCCCAGGATCATCAATTTCTTCATGGAATCCCTACCTCTTTTAAAAAATCAGGGCATGAACCGCCCTATGATCGCTGTATCATATCATAGCGTTTTTGTCCGATACTGTCAACTGACGGATCCCAGGATTTTGCGTGCCTGCTCCAGAGAATCAGTCTGCACAATATAATACCCATATCTGGAGCCGCTGTCTGTAATAGGATGGGAGCCAGGCTGACTGTCCAATACAAACTCCCGGATGATCCCTGGGCACGTTTCTTTTAATTGGTAATAAGCCTGAAGATCTTTTTCATCCATGATAAAACGAATGACTGCATACATTCCTTCCTGATTCCGGACAAATGTGGGCGCATTCCCTAATGCTATGTCCACAACCATTCCTACAAAATCCTGTCCTGTGGACAACGGCACCAGATGTGAGCCGATACAGTCCCCACCCATTCTGGATCCGATCTCAATAATGTGGATATCACCCTTTTCATCAATACGGAACTCACTGTGACCGGCGCCATTTTTCACCTGCAAGGCATCCAAAGCTGCAAAAATCATTTTCTTTGCTTTTTCTTCTGTTTCAGTATGAAGAGGTGCAGGCTGTAAATGACCTGTTTCAATAAAATGAGGTGCTCCTGTGGTATATTTCTTTGTAATAGCCAGACAATGATGCTGTCCTGCAAAGCTTATGGTTTCCATGCTATATTCATCCCCGGAAAGATAGCCTTCCACAATGGCTTTCTTTTCAAAGGACTGACTGACTGCGGCAGTGATAGCAGCCTTCAGTTCCCTTGGGCTGTTTACCTTTGTGATAGCCCTGCTCCCTGAACGGTCTGTAGTGCTTTACGATCACCGGATATTCCGGTATCTGTACCTTGTCCTCTTCTTCCACGATGGTAAAAAAAGGTACAGGGATCCCAGCCAGAAGAAAGGCCTTCCGCATGGCATACTTGTTGGTAGAGTTTTTGATACACTCTTCTGAATTGCCTGGAAGTCCCAGCCTTTCAGCCAGATACTGTACCGTTATGTTTGCCAGGTCAGAGCCAATAGTCGCTACTCCATCCGGCTGGATCTGTTTACAGATCTCCAATATTTTTTCTTTTTCAGTAATACTGATCTCATAAAAATAATCAGCATCTGCTGCTCCTGTTGCACCCTCTCTCCATGCAAAGACATGGGTCTGATAACCCATGTCCTTGGCTTTTCTTATGAGTGGGCGCTGAAAATCATTTGCTCCGATGATCACAATTTTCTTCATAGTCCCTGTTTATCCTTATTTGCGTATGTTTTCCTTGACTTTTATTTGCAGGCTGTATTGACCTGTTTTTCTTTATTTTCTCTTATATCGTCTCACATAGACACCATTTTTATCAAACACATAGATCATTCCGCTGGCCGTCCGGATTCTTGTATGCTTTGCACATACGCCTGCTTTGTCACCGGAAGGATAGAAATAATATTTCTTACCGTTTAATCTCAGCCAGCCCTTCTTTGCCTGTCCGTTCTTCTGGAAATAATAGGTATTATACGCTCCATTTTCCCGGATCGTCTTAAATCCTCCGTTAAATCTTACGCCATTATTTCCGAAATAGAAATATCCTGCCATTCCGTACCAGCTTTTTATTCCTGTACATGATCCTGGTGTCCAGATCAAAGAAATAGTATTTTCCTTTGATCCTCTGGCTGCCCTTTAATGCAATGCCCCTGCTGCCAATATAATATTTGTTGCCGCTTTTTGTTACCCAGCGATTAGCAGTACGTACACCATTTTTGTCCACATAATACACTACACCATTTACTTTTACAAGGCTGTTCACGTACATATTACCGGATACCGGATGGAAGTAATAGTATTTACCATTAATCTGTTTCCAGCCTTTTACACGCTCATCATTGATGTAATAACACTGTCTGCCATTTTCTGTATACCAGCCGTTTTTTACAGATATATCGGATGTAGACGCTTCTGTTGCAGGGGTATATCCTTCCCTTGCTGACCATCTGGGCGTCACCCGTGTAGTATAATCTACAAAGCCATAATTCAGGTCCACATTATTCTCTTTAGGAATACCTGCTACCAGCCCTTTGGTAGTACGCATGTAAGAACCTTCTCCAAGATTCCCGGCTGTACACTGCCAGATCCCATAATTGTATACACTTCTGTCCGGTGCAGGATTCTTATCGCTATAGCTTGCGATCCATACGTCAAGTCCGGACAGCATGCTCATATTCACCTTTTCTTTGTACCAGTGGGTATTCATATAAACCATTGGCGTATATCCGGCAGCCTTCACTTCATTACAGAAAGCAAGGGTCATTCTTGCGATCTGGTTCTTCGATAAAGACTCCATTTTGGAATATTCAATATCATATACAACCGGATAGGAAACCTTGTAGCCGTTCATCTTACTGATGGCCAGCTGTGCTTCCTTTAAAGCTGCAGTGGTAGTGGTGGCTTTGCTGTATACGTAAGTTCCAACCGGAAGGTCTGCTTCATTGGCAGAGCTCATATTATAGTCATAATACTTATCCATATAATCTGTACCAGAGGAAATACGGATAAAGGCAAAATCAATATCTGAATTTTTCACTTTCTGCCAGTTGATCTTCCCCTGCCATTCTGATACATCGATACCTCTTGTTACCACTCCGGGGATTTCTGCGCCGCTGCCATTGTAACACACACCGTTGATCCGTCTCCATGCGCGCTTGTCCACCTCAGAAGAGCTGGAAGCTCCTACCTGTGGAACCTCTTCTCCTTCTGCTACGTTCTGCCGCAGTAATGCCGGATTCACACTTTCTGCTTTTACATCCTTCGTTCCAGAAATCCCTGCTGTTCCTAATGCCATTGCAAGCATCCCGCAGGTCAGCCATTTTTTCCAGTTTTTCATTTTATACCCTCCAAATCCTTTCTTAATAAATCTTTTTGTAATTCAACACCTTTGAATTATGGTTAAAAATCCTTTTTTCTAAATATCTATCAAACCTTATCAAAATTATTACATTTTTGTTACTTGTTTATTATACATAGGAATCCCCTTAATTTCAACAAGATTTTCCACGCCGTGCTTCCAAACTATCCCCCAATCACCACAAAAAACAGATACAGAAAACATAATCATAGGCAAAATAGTAATCATTCTGGTTGCATTGTAGAAAAGCATTATGGTTATATATCATGCGAGGCTTTCGCAGATTTCGACTGTGCTAGCTTCTCTGAGATTTGCAGTGTCTGAACGCCGTAGGCGTGAGTTTTGGCAAATCTCAGAAATAATAAGCGCACGGGAGAAATCCGAAAACGAAGCCCTGATATATAAACATAGCTTTTCTACAAAATGCAACAAATCAAAACATATCTTTCAATGATTGCTTTTCTGTAAAAAGGAGATGCTGCCGCAGCAACATCTCCCATTGTAGTTTATTGTGTAATCGAAGGAATCCGGAGGATCAAAAGTGTATGGCGCACGCAAAGCTACCAACGGATTGCGTCCCAACGGTCCTTTAAATACTTCTTCGCTCCTGGCTGTGCCATCAAAAACAGTAATCGCAGATCCGTTGCAGTTCTCATAAACCCACTTGGCATCTGCTACACATACACGGATACATCCATGAGAAGCAGGCTCTCCAAGCATATTGTAAAATCCTGCCGGAAGCGCATATACATCCGGGCTGCCTCCCGGTACGGAATGCACAAGAACATTGCCAGTTACATGCGTTCCATACTGTCCCCAGGAATTTCCCATCAACGGCTGCCATCTGGCGCTGCGGCTAAGCCTGAATGTACCTACCGGGGTAGGTGTCTCAGGAAGGCCAACAGAAACACGGATACTCTTCACCGGAATGGTACGGTTGGAATTATAAACCGTCATAACACCGTTCACACGGTCTACTGTCACAGAATATGGTCCTGCCACACGGTCAGTCACATCATTGATCCTGTAACCGTCTGCATCAAAGTAATAGCGCAGACCATCGATCACACAGGACGTATTCTTCACAAAGCCTTTCTTAGATGGGTCAATATACCGAACCAGATTCTTTGAATCATTTTCAATCACCCATCCGGTTGTAAATCTTCCTGTATTGTCCAGATATCCGTATGTACTTCCTTTTTTGATAAATGTATTACGAACTGCTTTGTAATTTTTAAAGTAATAGGAATTGCCCTTCACCTGCTGCCATCCGCTCTTGCGAAGTACACCGCTCTTATATGCATAATACCAGTTGGTACCGTCTGTTGCCAGACGTCCCTTAACCATTTTGCCATTCCTTTTGGATGAAGTACTTGGTGTAAAGAAGTATGTCTTCTTCCCAACCTTATACATACCGCTGGCAAGCTTTCCGTTTTCTCTGAAATAGTAACCGGACTTCAGCAGCTTATTCTTATAATGGTTTCCATTCTTTGTAAAATAGAACCATCCATAAAATTTACCATTTACAGTTACCTTCTGCCAGCCGGTCTTTTTGACGATCTTCCCAGGCGTTTTCCCGAAATAATACATCCGGTTCCCCGCACCTGTACAACGATGCCAGCAATTCTTCCATGTTGCACGGCTGCCATAACTTGCCCACATAATACTTGCTGCCCTTATAAGTGACGATCTTATTGATATAGATCTGCCCCTGGGCATCCGTCAGATAATACTTGCCATTCTCAGCCTTCTTCATGGCATTTTTAAGGATATAGCCATTCTTATCCAGAAGATAAGATCTGTTCCCTTTTACAGCAGGATCCAGTTTGGTAACAATAGTTCCATGCTCATATAGCTTCCCCAGATCGGCCGCATTGTCTCTGCCAGTATTAAAAAACTGCCACTTCTCTCCCTGATCTGTCTGCTGGCAAAGCCATCCGCCATAGAACATCTTGCCAGCAATACCATAAGCATCTTTTTCTTCCTGGAAATAATAGGTGGAAGTCACACCGTTCACAGTAAGCGGGATCATACCTGTACGTGGAACTCCATGCTCATCCAGGCAATAATAATTTCCATCGATCAGATAATACCCTGTGTATTTCCCCTGTGCCCTGGCATCTGCACTGATCAAGCTGAGACAGAGCCACCTGCTTCCCTGAAGGGTCATAATAGGAAAAAGCACCAGTTGTCTGATCCCAGCGCCAGCTTCCGGAAGTATTACCTGCTTCCTGTGCCGAAAGATCCTCTCCAGCAAAAACATTCCCATCATTAAACAGGCTTTCCTGGCTGTCTGCATCCAGTCCGGACGCATCAGCGGACGGTTCCTCCTGTACAGTGCTCTCCTGCACATCTGCCCCAGTCAGTTCATCTTGACCAATATCAGTAATCTCTGTAGTAGTCTCTGTTTCAGTCTCTGCCTCAGTTCCTGCTTCAGTTCCTGTCACAGCTTCTAACTCAGTACCTGTTTCACCTGCCTCCTTTGATGGTACAGCAGTTAAATCCTCAAACCCCTCATCTGATCCTTCTGCAGCAGTCTCCGCAAAAGAATCTGCTTCCATAGCATAAGCAGAAGGTGCAGCCGTCATACACATAGCTGCACACAAAAGCATAGATACAATTCTTTTTTTCACTTAAGATCTCCTTATTCCCCTAATCCGCCTTCAATTGCTTTTACCAATGCTTCCAGTGCTTCCTTTTCATCTGCACCTTCGCACACCAGCTCAATCTCATCTCCGCACCTCACGCATGCCCCAAGCACGCTCAGTACACTTTTGGCGTTTGCAGTTCCCCCACTGAATGTAAATGTGATCAATGATTTGAATTTGATTGCCTCCTTACACAGGATCCCTGCCGGACGCAAATGCAGTCCTGATGGATTGTTCACAGTTACTTTCTGACTTACCATTTTATCACCCCTTATCCATTATTATCTTCCACATTGGAGATCTCTGAGATCGTCACATCTGTGGTCACATCCTCCAGAAGCTCATAGCCCTTTGGCAGCTTCACTGTTACAGGCACTTCATAGCTTCCTTCTGTCTTTCCATCCAGATCAATGGATGCCTTAATATCTGAAACATCAAACTCATCAATATCCCCGTCTACAGCCTTTACCTTCACACTGATACTATCTGTGTCAAAAGCGAACTGCAGATCAGAAGGTTTGTTATCCACTTCGATCTCATTGGCAGGAAGACTGAAGGTACGACTGCCAACAGGCAGGATAGATACCCGCACCAGCACATCCTCGCTGGCTCCGCTTGTAAGCTTAGTATCCTCAGGAAGCACATCCTTCAGGCTTACCTTCTTTTCCATATCACTCTTCTCACCGGGAGATATCTACACCATCTCCTGAGATCCACAATGTATTATCCTCCAGTCTCAGCTTCTCTAATGCCTCATCAGTACCTGCAATGCTGATGGTGTCAGGCACTGTAGTCACACTGTCTACCTGATAGCCATCTGCCGCTTCTCCTGTATAACCGGCACGCAGCTTCACACCTGTACGGATCTTCCAAAACTTGGTGGTAACTGTTACCTTAGGATTGTCAATGGTCAGATATGCCATCTTGCTCGTCAGTAAGACTGTCCTGGTTCTTATCAATAATCTGAAGACTAACATCTTCTGTCACATCTTTTGTTTTGCCGTCTACATTCACGGTAGCATTTACTTTGTCAATTTTATTGATCAGCGA
>NZ_JAYFUY010000149.1:0-13598 GCF_059933065.1 Blautia sp. HA3515
CGATTGTCTGTATTGATCGTGTGGCTGATGAAGCATTTCTTACCGTGCAGTCAGACAGTATTGCAGGCGGACAGATGGGAACAGAATATCTTCTTTCCAAAGGCCGCAGGAAGATCCTGTTTTTGGGATATGACCTGGATGTGGATTTTTCAAGGAAAAGGCTTCTGGGATACCAAAAGGCTATGGAGCTTGCCGGATTGTCTGATGAGATCCATTATGAAATCCTGCCGGAGCGCTCTGTAAAATGTGCAATGGACAGGGTGGAGAAGCTTTTACAGGATGGATTTGATTATGATGCGGTTTTCGGATGCGTGGATTATTTTGCCATTGGTGCAATGAATGCGCTGATCAGACATGGGTACCAGGTGCCGGAACAGGTGGCTGTACTTGGATTTGATGGCAGCGATATGGGGAAGCTTTCCATAAAAGAACTGACAGCAGTTGCCCAGCCCAAACAGGCGCTGGGAAAAGCGGTTGTTGAGTATCTGATGCGGATGATCCGTAAAGAAAAGATACAGGAAAAATGTGTTCTTATGGAACCGTATATTATTGAAAGGGAAACCTGTTAAAACAGCTTGTAAAAATCATTAAAATTTTTTTAGCTTTAACTCTTTTTTAGTGTAAAGTGATGAAATGCACAAAAAAACATTGACAATTGAATTGTTTGGGACTAAAACAATGTTAATTTTTACATCAATTGTATCTTACCTGGTAACCGTGAGGGCATTGAGCCGTTATCTTGCCTGTAAGATACAGAGGGGAGAAAGACAGATGAATACATTAGTTATTGTTTTAGTTGCTGCAGTTTTATTAGTTGCTGCGTATGTGTTGTACGGACGCTGGCTTGCCAACAAGTGGGGGATCGATCCGAAGGCGAAAACACCGGCGTGTAAATTTGAAGATGGACAGGATTATGTCCCAACAGATGGATGGACTGTTTTCAGTCATCAGTTTTCATCTATTGCAGGAGCGGGACCTGTGACCGGTGCTATCCAGGCTGCTGTATTTGGCTGGGTGCCGGTGCTTTTATGGGTGCTGATCGGAGGCATTTTCTTCGGTGCAGTTACTGATTTTGGTGCCTTGTATGCTAGTGTGAAGAATGATGGCAAATCCATGGGACTCCTGATTGAAAAATATATCGGAAAGCTGGGGAGAAAGCTGTTTCTGCTTTTCTGCTGGCTTTTCACATTACTTGTAATTGCTGCGTTTGCAGATATGGTTGCAGGTACTTTTAATGCTTATGTTGTTACGGATGGCGTGGCATCTCTTTCAGATGCGGCCAGGACAAATGGAGCTGCCGGAACGATTTCTCTTCTGTTTATCGGATTTGCAATGATTTTCGGTCTGATTCAGAAAAAAACGCATTTCCATGGCTGGAAAGAAACTTTAACCGGGCTGATCTGTACAGTTGCTGCATTGGCTATTGGTATGGCACTTCCCATAACAGCAGGGAAAGATACATGGACTTATATCACATTTGTATACATTTTCTTTGCGGCTGTGTTGCCTATGTGGCTGTTAAAACAGCCTCGTGATGCGATGACTACTTATATGTTTATCGGTATGATCGCAGGTGCAGCCCTGGGACTTCTGGTAGCACATCCATCTATGAACCTTCCGGCATTTACCGGATTTCACAATGATACACTGGGAGATATGTTCCCGATCTTGTTTGTTACAGTAGCCTGTGGTGCAGTTTCCGGATTCCACAGTCTGGTTTCTTCCGGTACATCCTCAAAAACAGTTGCCAACGAAAAGGATATGCTGAAGGTGGGGTATGGTGCAATGGTACTGGAAAGTCTGCTGGCTGTCCTGGCTCTTTGTGTAGCCGGTGCTGCAGCTGCTGCAGATGTGGTACCCCGGCAGCTGGTACGCCATTTCAGATTTTTTCCAGTGGAGTAGCAGGCTTCTTTGAAATGTTTGGCGTGCCGGTTTACGTGGCACAGTGCTTTATGACCATGTGTGTATCTGCGTTGGCGCTGACAAGTCTGGATGCAGTTGCACGTATTGGCCGTATGAGCTTCCAGGAACTTTTTAGTACGGATGATATGGAGCATGCAGAAGGATGGAGAAAGCTTTTCTGCAATAAATAATTCAACGATCCTTACTTTGGCAGCAGCTTTTGTTCTGACAAGGATCGGATATGCAAATATCTGGCCATTATTTGGATCTGCCAATCAGCTGTTATCTGCACTGGTGCTTGTCACCTTGTGTGTATTTATGAAGGTTACAGGAAGAAGTAATAAGATGCTGTTTCCACCGCTGATCATCATGCTTCTGGTAACCGGCACTGCGCTGGCAGAGCGGACCATTGGTCTGGTGAAGGCAATTGCGGCAGGTTCTGCTACTTTTCTGGTAGAAGGGCTCCAGCTGATCATTGCCATACTGCTGATCATTCTTGGACTTACCATCGTGATCAATTCTCTGAGAGCCTATTTCGCATCTCGGAAGAATTCAAAAAAAGCGTAACTATTTAGTATCCTTTGAAATTTTCAGATTCCCAGGCTGATGCAGGCCTGGGGATTTATACGTTGACAGGTTCCAAAAAACTGGAGTATACTAACACTGTCTTTACAGTAAGACAAAAGTAACTGTTTCATATCATTACAGTTACAAACAAAATACTTTTACATTTCCAGGAGGGCGGAGTTATGAAGAAAAACAACAGTATTCAGACAGTTGTAGCTGTTGGTATCGGTGCAGCACTGTTTTTTGTGCTGGGACGTTTTGTTGCGATCCCAAGTCCGGTACCTAACACAAATATCAGTCTGCAGTATGCAGTACTCGCATTGCTTGCTGCTATGTACGGACCATTTGCAGGTGGACTGATTGGATTTATCGGACATACATTGATTGATTTATCCTGGGCGGCAGCCCATGGTGGAGCTGGGTAATCGCATCCACATTTGTTGGTATTGTGGTTGGCCTGTTTGCCAAGAAGCTGGATATCCAGGAAGGTGATTCTGGCAAGGGCAAGATTGCCACATTTGCAATCTCCAATATTGCTGCACATCTGGCAGCCTGGATCGTAGTAGCACCGGTTCTTGATATTCTTATTTATGCAGAGCCTGCCAACAAGGTTTTTGCACAGGGCGCATTTGCTGCTGTATCCAATATCCTTACAGCTGTGATCGTAGGTATCCTGCTTGTGATCGCATATACTAAGACCATTGCTAAGAAAGGCTCTCTGGATCAGGAATAATCAGACAGAGCACTTAGTAAAAATCAGAAATATTAAAATTTTAAGCGGTTTTGTAACTGTAAGTGCAGAGAATATCTGTTTAGATTTTAAGAAGAAGGCTTTTCCATATTCTTTAGGGTGTGGAAGAGCTTTTTTTATGTTATAATCAAATATGTTATGTTTGAATCATTTAACTGAGGTATATACATATGACGGAACTGAAAAAACCTATTATTTCATTTAAGGATTTTTCCTTTCAGTACAGGGCACAGAAAAAGCCTACATTGACTGGGATCAATCTTGATATTTACCCTGGCGAGAGAGTTTTGATCGCCGGTCCTTCCGGCAGTGGTAAAAGTACGCTGGCATCCTGCGTGAATGGCCTGAATCCTTTCTCAAATCCAGGAGAGTGCACTGGAAGTCTGATGGTGGATGGTGTGGATGCACCAAACAGCAGTATTTTTGAACTTTCTGCACATGTAGGTACTGTCCTCCAGGATCCTGACGGACAGTTTATCGGTCTGACAGTAGGGGAGGATATTGCATTTGCATTGGAGAACAGCTGCACCCCGCAGGATAAGATGCACAAGATCACAGAGCATGTGGCGGATCTGGTAGGGATCCGGCAGCATCTGGAGTATGCGCCCCATGAATTATCCGGCGGCCAGAAGCAGAGAGTTTCGCTGGCTGGTGTGATGGTGGACAGGGTGAAGATCCTTTTATTTGATGAACCGCTGGCCAATCTGGATCCGGCTACTGGCAAACAGGCCATCGAACTGATCGATGAGATCCAGGAGAAGACAGATACGACAGTACTGATCATTGAGCACAGGCTGGAGGATGTCCTGTGGCGAAATGTGGACAGGATCGTTCTGGTAAATGAAGGGAAGATCCTGGCGGATATGCATCCGGATGAACTGCTTGCCACCAGCCTTCTGGCGGAGAATGGGATCCGTGAGCCTTTGTATGTAACCGCTATGCGGTATGCCGGGATCCAGATCACGCCACAGAAGAAGCCTTCCCATGTGGATCATACTGTGCTTGACGAACAGGACATCCGCAAGCTTTCCGGCTGGTTTGAATCCAGACCACAGCCAAAGCCAAAGGAAGAACCACAGGTTCTGCTGCAGGTAGAGGGGCTGAGCTTCGGATATACAAAGGAGCGACAGACGCTGCATAATGTAAGCTTTTCTATTGGAAAAGGAGAAATGGTCAGCATCGTAGGACAGAATGGTGCAGGGAAGTCCACGCTGTCCAAGGTGATCTGCGGCTTTGAGCAGGCAGAGAAGGGCAAGATCCTTTTTGAAGGACGGGACATTACCGGAGAAAATATCCGTAAAAGAGCCAAATATATTGGATATGTAATGCAGAATCCTAATCAGATGATCTCTAAGAACATGATTTTTGATGAGGTTGCCCTGGCACTTCAGGGAAGTGGTATGGATCAGGCACAGATCAGGGAGAAGGTGGAGTCTACCCTGAAGATCTGTGGCTTATATCCTTTCCGAAACTGGCCGGTTTCTGCATTAAGCTTTGGACAGAAGAAGCGGGTGACTATAGCAAGTGTGCTGGTGCAGGATCCAAGACTGATCATCTTAGATGAGCCTACGGCAGGCCAGGATTTCAGACATTACACGGATATTATGGAGTTTTTGCGGGGGTTGAACCGACAGGGTGTAACCGTGATCATGATCACCCATGATATGCATCTGATGTTGGAGTATACTCCAAGAGCCCTGGTGTTTTGCAACGGACAGCTGATCGCAGACAGAAGTGCGGCAGGTGTTCTTTGTGATCCTGATCTGATACAAAAGGCAGCATTAAAGGAAACCAGTCTTTTTACATTAGCGAACCGGTGTGGGATCACTCCGGCAGAAGCTTTTGTAGAACGATTTATAGAGACGGACAGGGAGGTGCGCAGTCATGGCTGCTAAGACAGTATTAAATTATCTTCCCAGAGAAAGTGTGGTGCATAAGCTTACAGGTACCACCAAGCTGGCATTTTTTCTTCTGTTTACTTTTGCAAGTATGATCACCTATAATACCTGGGTGCTTTTGGGACTTTTGGCGGTCAGTCTATTTGCTTTTAAGCTGAGCCGGATCCACTTTCGGGAAGTTCGGTTTATGATGATCTTTATGCTGGTGTTTCTCCTTTTGAATAATTTATTTATTTTGCTGTTTGATCCTAACCAGGGCACCACACTGTATGGAACCCGCCATGTGCTTTTTCACTTGTTCTGGAGGTATGATATCACACAGGAACAACTGTTTTATATGCTGAATATCTCTCTGAAATATTTTGTGGCACTTCCGGTGGCGATTTTGTTTATTTCTGCCACCAACCCAAGCGAATTTGCGGCCAGCCTGAACAGTATTGGTGTTTCCTACAAGATTGGATATTCTGTGGCAATTGCCCTCCGCTATATTCCGGATATCCAGAGAGATTACCACAGTATCAGCCAGGCACAGCAGGCCAGAGGCGTTGAACTGGGAAAAAGCGAGCCGTTTTTCGCCAGACTGAAGAACTCTGTCAGCATCCTGATGCCGCTGATCCTTACCAGCCTGAACCGGATCAATACCATTTCCAATGCTATGGAGCTAAGAGGCTTTGGAAAGGATAAAAAGCGTACCTGGTATATGAAGCGTCCCTTTGCACGCAGGGATTTTGTGGTCCTTGCCCTGGGGGTTGTGCTGTTTGGAATCAGCCTTGGCATTACCCTGCGTTTTGGACGATTTTATAATCCTTTCAAATAAGAGATGATCTAAAGGATATTTTAAGGAAAAATTTGTAACTGCGAGGATAATTACTGAGTACTTACAATAAATGTTTTTATTACACGGAAAACCTGTTCTACAGAAGCAGACATGTTTGCTTTTGCATTTTCAGTATCCATAGCCTCTTCCAGGGAGACCGGGGATCTGAGAATCGGGAAGAATGCGTCAATACCGGACTGATTGCAGACGGCAGCATCAGGCGTTACGCATCCTGAAAAAGCCAGAACCGGTTTTCCGTATTTTTTTGCCATTTGTGCCACACCTTGGGGGGCTTTGCCCATAACAGTTTGTGCATCCAGACGGCCTTCTCCGGTCAGGATGATATCTGCGTCTTTGATATAATCTTCCATGTGTGTTTCTTCCAACACGATCTTGATCCCGGATTCTAAAGAAGCATTCAAAAAAGTACGAAAAGCAAAGCCCAGGCCGCCTGCAGCACCGCAGCCTGGGTAGTCTGGGTCTGCATTCGGATACATTTTACCGGCAAGGCTTGCAAAATGTGCCAGCCATGGATCCATAAGAGCGATCATTTCGCTGTCAGCACCCTTCTGTGGTCCGAAAATGGCACTGCATCCTTCAGGACCGCAAAGTGGATTGGTCACATCACAGGCAATGCGGAATGTACATTCTTTTAATTCTGGAAGTGCATGGGTATTATCAATGGTTTTCAGAAGGGAAAGCCCCTGGGCTCCATAAGGGATGGGATCCCACGGAAGCATCCAGAAAATCAAAGCCTAATGCCTGCAGCATCCCCACACCACCGTCATTGGTGGCACTTCCTCCGATCCCTACGATAAACTTACGGCATCCTTGTGAGATCGCATCCAGGATCACCTGCCCCACCCCATAAGTGGTTGTATGCAGAGGATTTTTTTCTTTTCCATGTACAAGTGTGATACCTGCAGCACCTGACATTTCAATCACGGCAGTGTGGGAGGCAGGAAGGATGCCATAGCGGCAGTAAGCTGGTTTTCCGCCTGGACCGATCACTGTGACAGTACGAAAAGAGCCGCCCATGCCTTCTGTGATGGCAGTGACTGTGCCTTCGCCTCCATCTGCAAGTGGGCGGATACAGATATCAGCATCTGGAAAAACCTTTCGGATACCCTGGGCAGCTGCGATACCGGCTTCCTTGGAAGTCATACTTCCTTTAAATGAATCAATGGCAATTACAAGCTTCATGGTCAGATCTCCTTTTCTTGGATTTACAAAATCTTACTTTTGTTTATATTTTATCAGTTTTGCCATGTGAAAAAATGGTATTAATGACAAAATACAGTTTAAAAAACAAGGAATATATGTTATAAAGAACATATAAATCTATAAAAGCACAATGAGGGTGAAAACATGGAGATCATTGACAGGGAAACTGCCCAGTATATTGTGGATACAGTAAAGAGTGTATGTGGAAAAGACATTAATTATATTGATGCCCGGGGGATTATTATTGCCAGCACAGATCACAGCCGGGTAGATTCCTTTCATGAGATCGGCTATCAGGTAGTGACCCAGGGAGATACAAAAGAAGTTTCAGGCGATGAAAGCTTTTGGGGTGTTCAAAAAGGAGTAAATCTTCCGGTTTTTTATCATGGAAAAGTGATTGCTGCAGTAGGGATCAGCGGCGATGTGGAAGAGGCAAGAAAATATGCAGCTTTGGCACAGAAAATCACCACGATCCTTTTGCGGGAAAGAGAATTGGAAGCCAGAGGCAGCCAAAAGAGATCCAAGATCAGTTATATGCTTCGGACATTGATCAGACAGGACATCACAGACTATACAGAGCTGAAAGCTTTTTTCAAAGAAAATGGGATTAGGGAATCTGGAAAGTACAGGATGGCTTTTGTAAATGTAAGGTCAGATGTTTTTGCAGAAGGCATGACCAACCCGGTGTTCGTGTTTTTGAAAAGATCAGTCCTTGGTATACATATCAATATCGGAGAAATGTATTATTGTCGAAAGAAAGCGATACAGGCAAAGCTATTCGCTTGCTGCAGGAACTGACCAGGGTTCATGAAGCAGAGATTACTGGCAGGGATGGGAATGCTCAAGGAACTTTCCCATATTTCTCGAATCCTGGCAGGAGGCAAGGATGGCTCAGAGAAGTGTGCAGGGCCGCAAGGGATTCTGCTTGTACGAAGAACTGGGATTTGAAATGCTTCTGGGAAATGTATCTGAAAAAGTGAAAACTCAGTATATAGCGAAAATTCTGCAGGGTCTGGCATCGGAGGATCTTCAAATACTGAAAGTCTATTACAGCCAGGATATGTCTTTGCAGAAAACCTGTGAACTGCTGAATATGCATAAAAATACTCTTCAGTACCGGCTGAACCGTATCCGGGAGATTTGCGGATATGATCCAAGACGTTTCAGGGATGGGGTTTCATTATATACAGCTGTGCGCATGCAGGCAGAAAAAGATGAAAAACAGAAAAATGATTTTTAACAAATTGAACACATTTTTCCCACAAAGTAAACACAAATAACCCCTATACTGTGAAACATCAAAAGGAAATGAAGCAGATATTAAAGAATGCAACAGATCATTAAAGAATAAAACAGACGATGAGTCTTTAAGGAGGTATATATCATGAAGGATTTTAATGAATTTAATGAGATGGATGAAATGAATGAGAATGAAAATAACAAAAAGGCAGAAAAGAAAAACCAGAAAAAGAAAATGGTGAAGAAAGGTTTAAGCATCAGCCTTTGTGCAGTGCTTGCGGGAGGACTTGCAGCAGGTTCTTATCACGGATTTAATTATCTGAATAACTGGAATACAGCAAGCAATGTACAGGCAGCGGAGAGTGGTGATACACTTACTCTTCTGAAAGCTAAGAAGTCAAGCTCCGATGATTCTGACAAAAAAGATACAGCATCTGCAGGAAGTATGGATGTATCTGCAATTGTAGAGCAGGCAATGCCTTCTGTAGTATCCATCAGTACCAAGTCTGTACAGGAGGTACAGGATTATTACGGAATCTTCAGCCAGTACGGATATGCACCACAGGAGAGAGAGGTTGAAGGCAGCGGTTCCGGTATTATTATCGGGAAGAACGATACAGAGCTTCTGATCGCAACCAACTACCATGTAGTGGAGGGCGCAGATACATTATCCGTTGGTTTTGTTGACAACAATGCTTATGAAGCAAAGGTAAAAGGATATGATAAGGCAAATGACCTGGCAGTTGTATCCGTATCACTGGATGATCTTTCCGATGATACCATGGATGCGATCTCTGTTGCGACCATCGGAAGCTCTGATGATCTGAAGGTTGGCGAGCAGGTAATTGCTATTGGTAATGCACTTGGTTATGGACAGTCTGTTACAACCGGTATTGTCAGTGCAAAGAACCGCAGAGCAAATTCCGATTATTCCCAGCAGACGGTTCAGAGTGATGATGAAGACAACCAGAGCGGTATCAATCTGATCCAGACAGATGCAGCAATCAACCCTGGTAACAGTGGCGGTGCTCTTCTTAACATGAAGGGTGAGGTTGTTGGTATCAATTCCGCAAAGCTGGCATCTACTGAGGTTGAAGGTATCGGTTATGCAATTGCAATCTCTGATGTTACAGATGATATTGAGAATCTGATGAATTCAAAGACAAGAGATAAAGTAGAGGGAAGCCATGGCGTACTTGGTATCAGTGGACGTACAGTCAGTGATGAAGCAAGCCAGTATTATGGTATTCCGGAAGGCGTTTATGTTGCAGAAGTAACGGAAGGCGGCGCTGCAGAGGCTGCTGGTATTAAGGAACAGAACATTATCACAAAGTTTGATGGCAAGACTGTTACTTCTATTGAGGATCTGGTCGATATGCTTGAGTACTATGAGCCGGAAGAGCAGGTAGAGGTTACGATTGCAACACTTAGTAAGGGCGGCTACAAAGAGAGTACTGTAGAAGTTACTCTTGGCTCCAGTGAGGTCAGGATCAGAGTAATGATGACCAGGACAGCGATGTACAGAACAGTGATGATCAGGGTGATGATGTCCAGGGCGGCGACAACCTGTTTGATGATTTTGAACAGGGTGGCGGAAGCAGTGACTTCAGTTCGGTGATGGCGTCGAACTAAGATCTTGCTGGATTGAAAAGAATATGTGGCGGGTGAAGCACTACTGGTATAAAATACCGCATCGGTTTCGGGAACAGGAAGACCGGTGCGGTATTTTTTGCAGAAGCGCATATCTAAATGAATTGCTGTTTGTGGGAGAGTATAATATAATCGTATGATACGGAAATGGGAAAGGAGAACATTTGATGACAGATACAATAGCACTGGTTTTTGATATTGATGATACATTATACCGCCAGATCGATTTGCTTCAGTCAGCCTGTGAAGAGGCAATGGGAGGTATGGAGCTGCCGGATCCGGAACTGTTTTACCAGATTTTTGGGAAAAGAAGCTACGAAATGTTCCTGGAAAGTTCTGCCGGAAGAATGGAACTTCACCAGTCAAGGATATGCCGCATTATGAAAACAATGGAAGACCTGCAGATTCCTTTTACAGAAGAAATGGCAGAAGATTTTCAGCGCAGATACAAAGAAAAACAGCAGAACCTGAAGCTTTCACCGGCATTGGCGGAAATATTGGAAAGATGTAAAGCTGCAGGGATACGGATGGGGGTGATCTCCAATGGTCCGGATCAGCATCAAAAGGATAAATGCCATATTATGGGACTGGAACAGTGGATTCCAATGGAACATGTGTTGGTTTCAGAAGGGGTTGGATGTGCCAAGCCTGAAAGCGAAATCTTCCGAATGGCAGAACAGCGGCTGGGGATCACAGATGAGACTGTTTATATGATCGGAGATTCCTTTGCCAATGATATGGCAGGGGCAATGAATGCAGGATGGAAAACCATCTGGGTGAATTACCATGGGTATAAGCTTCCGGAAGGTGCAAAGAAACCGGATTATCAGGTGAAAACACAGGAAGAATTACGGGACGTGATCCTGGGATTAGGGAATCTGCGGCCTTTTTAGCGTTTAATTATTATATAAAAATGAAAAAAGTTATATTGTAAGGAAAGAAGGATTGCGCTACACTTCCAAGTATCTTTTGTTGTCAGAGTAGTGATAAAATGCAGAGTCTACGTCTGATAGCAGTGGTGAAACGCAGTGTTCACGTTTGACATAGTTTCCAGCAGAGCATTGCAGGTGGACTTTTCAAGAGAAGAAAAGCGTACACAATTATAAGGAGGAGCGCATGAAAAAGAAAGAAAAAAGAACAGGCCGGTCTTGGCGTAAAAAAGCCTTGACCGGCATACTTGCCGTGTCTATGATTCTGCAAACGTCAGGCATGTCCCTGTTTGCAGAGGAAAATGCAGGAATCACAAAGGAGGCTGTTCTGTCTGAGAGTGAAGTACCAGCAGCTTCAGCGGAGATTGCCAATCAAGAAGCAGCTTCAGACCCGGGAAATATAAATGCTTCTGTAACTGAAGCACCTGCAGAAGTTGTCGAAGGGGCGGAAACCCAGGGAGAGGTTACAGAGCCCGGAAATAACGGAAACTCCGGGAGAGATTACAGACCCGGAAATAACGGAAACTCCGGGAGAGATTACAGACCCGGAAGCACCGGGAACTTCCGGGAGAGGTTACAGACCCGGAAACTCCGGGAGAAGTTACAGACCCGGAAGCGCCGGCAGAGCCTTCTGACCAGGAGGATTCTCAGGAACCCTCCGATGCAGAAATTGTTGAGGATGTGACAGAGGATCAGGAGACGGATGTATTTGAAGATGCTGGTCAGGAGGATGTTACCATTATCCCTAAGTTAGAGGGGATTATTTTTGCAGGAACTGATTATGATCTTCTTAAAGGAGTAATCGCAGATCCATCTGTTATCACAGTAAATGGAAAAGAGGTCTCTTTAAAGATCGGGATCAGCAGCCTGAAACGTCAGAAGATGAGTACAGATGGGGTTACTTATGTAGATGATCCTTCCTATGATTGGGAAGCACTGGGCAGACCTACAACGATTACGCCTGAGACACCACAGCAGCAGTATGTGGTAACATACCGGGCATATTATGTAGATGAGAATGGAGCCGAGACAGATTGCAGCAGCAAAGAAGTTCTCCTTTCTGTAGCTGCTACCGGCGATTATGGAAAAGTACTTCCGGATGATCAGAATAAAGATGAAGCATATATTTCCAAAGCAGGGATACTGAAGGATGAGACTGTTACAGGAACTGTTCCCTTTGATGCAACAGAAGGTGCAGGGAATGATACCTCTCCGGATGACCAGATCGTCCGCAGTTTTGATACCATCAGCTACACAACCATGTTTTATACAAGGATGCAGCCGGATGCACAGCGACCGGCTGGCTATGAAAAAGGCCGTTTTTACTTTGAAATTGTTCTTCCATATGAGAAAAGCAAGGCACAGTTTGAAACGAATGCCATGGGATGGCTGAAGGCAAAGCCCAGTTGTTACTATGAGGTAACAGAGGTAAATGGCAGTCAGGTACTGCGTGGAAGCTTTATGCTGGAGCCGGCAGAGGACAATCCTACTGCTATTGGCGCAAGCTACAATGAGCTTCAGGTCGTGCTTCGTGTACTGCAGATGCATAATAATGATCTTGTACAGCCTCAGTTTACTTACTGGCTGGAAGGAAATGATGTAGGCGCCCAGTACAAAACTATTGCAGGTGCTGCTTATACTTACGAAGAAGATGGTCAGATAAAGACGCAGGCAGTGAAGATCCCAACCGGAAGTCTGGTGACAGGCAGCCAGACCAGCTGTGTGGAGCATGGGAATGTTGAGGCCGTATCTTTTGCAGCAGATCCGGTAACAGTCAGTGCAGCTCCAAGATATAATGTACAGATCAAGAACGGAAGTACAACAGACTGCCAGTATCTGGGAACCTTTAACTTTGATACAGGGGAAGACTTTGCCCCGAATAAAGGTATTGGTAAGGTTTATGGAAGAATGGGAGCCTATGGAGTTACCCTGATGATGCAGGGTAAGGATGGCCAGGGCATGCGTGGCCTGGAGTTTCCGGATGAAAATACGGCTATGCCAGTTTGACCTTACCGTATCTTCTACTTTTAATGAAAAGAAGGTTTCCCACGATAATACGGAGATCCGTAAGCCTTTGCTGTGGAGCCTTGATGAGCAGATGACAAGCGCAACGAACCGATGGAATAACGACCATCGAAAACTGTTGTGTACCGGTACGAAAGCCTCTTTTGCAGCTCCCCTGAATCACGGAAAAGATGTTTGCAACTACTTGTTATAATGGGGGTAACTGGTCTCACCAGACAGATGAGAATGGCACCATCCATGTAACTGTACAGGGCTTTAAGATCAATGTGGATCGTTTCCCGTGGATGGATACAGGTATGGTGAAGACATGCACATATTATGATCCGGAGGTTCAGACAAATTACTGGGATATTGAGAACGCCTGTTTTTCAGCAGGAGAGGTATGGCTGATCCAGCCCTATCAGGATGAAAGCGGCATAGCATATGTAGACAAATTTAACAGTGCAGAGGGTACTTTCAATGTAAAATTAACAGCTTCAGAACTTACCATGAAAAGTGTTTCCGGACAGAGCTTCGGACCGGATAGCAGTGAAAGCTTTCGCGAGGAAAAGCTGAAGGATAACTCTGCGATCCAGGCGATGGTCCAGGAAAAGAAG
>NZ_JAYFUY010000150.1:0-7823 GCF_059933065.1 Blautia sp. HA3515
ATAATCATTCAGCGGAAAGGAAGAAAGCTCCCTGGTCTTACCTACATCATGAAGCAATGCAGCCGTGATCAGAAGATCTCTCTTTATCACCGGATATGCTCCTGCCATATAATCACAAAGCCTGGTCACACTTAAAGTATGCTCCATCAGGCCACCAATAAATCCATGATGAACTGTCTTGGCAGCGGAATGCTCCTCAAAAGACTTTAAAAACTCTTTATCCTCCACAAACAGCTTATGAAGAAGCGCGGACAGATATGTATTCTTCACACTGTCAATCATAGCTACCAGCTGATGATACATGTCATCTGTGCTGTTCTCACTTACCGGAAGATAATCAGCCGGATCGTATTCCTCAGGGAACGCCCTGCGTACCCGCTTGATATTCAACTGCATGGCTCCTGCGAAGCTGGTCACGTCCCCGATGATCTCAATGTAATCCAATCCATCAAAATCATCGATCCCGTTGGAATTGGGATCCCAGATCTT
Organism: Blautia sp. HA3515; assembly: GCF_059933065.1. NCBI lineage: Bacteria > Bacillati > Bacillota > Clostridia > Lachnospirales > Lachnospiraceae > Blautia > Blautia sp. HA3515. The sequence goes on from NZ_JAYFUY010000150.1 coordinate 490, forward strand.
CCCATCGATCACACCTGTTTTATCCTGCAGGATCAGGTTCTCGTATGGTTTTCCATTCTTAGTCATTGCAGACTGTTTCTGTTTGCAAAGATATATTCCATTTACCCTGTCGCCTTCATGTAGCTCATTAATATAACGCATGTTCTGCCTCTCTCTGATCCAGGCCTCTATTGATCCGGCCTATTTTTCATTTACCTTAACGGTAAGTTCTACTTCCCCCAGTTCTCCGTCCCCGCTGTATCTGGAAATCTGCATACTGATCTCCAAACCGTTTTCGCAGCTCTGAAGATATGTACTGTATTCCTGCATATCACTTACCGGACTGCCGTCCAGTGCAGTAATAATATCCCCTCGCTGGATGCCGGCTGCCATAGCCGGTGAATCCTTATCAACTTTCTCTATATATATGCCCTTTGAAATACCAAGGCTGGCTGCCTTTGCCTCTGGAATGCTTACTCCGTATATGCCAAGATAACGGGGTTCCTGCTTATTGGTCATCTGCTCAATACGGGACCGAAGCTGTGCAATGGAAAATGCCTGGATCACATTCATATCCTCTCTGATATTCTTTTTGATCACACCTACGATCTCACCCTTTGTATTTATCAATACACCCTTACTGCTTATACATCCCTGGATATTGGTAGTCATCAGCTGGTACTCTGCATCTGCCGCTGAAAACCTTCCAGATGTTGAAGTAACTATGCCATAAAGCACTCCATCAAACTCCCCGGACGGACTGCCAATAGCGATCACAGGTTCTGCCTGCTCCGATGCAAAGGACTGTGCAAAGGAAACCACTGAAATTGCCTTCTTGGTGCTGTCTGAAAGCTCAGATGTGCGGACCCACATAACAGACAGACCAGTTGCATCATCTGTCTGACATAAATGAGCCCTGGCAGTACTGGAATCTGCAAATGTAACCTGCAGGCTGCTGGTCTTCTCAGATGGCTCCCAGTTCGTCAATATATAAATACAGGAACTGCTTTCCAGAAAAATGATCCCCTCTCCCTCTTCATAGCGAAGAATGGAAGCATCCAGAAGATCAGATTGTCCGGATGTGCCTGTCACTCTCACCAATGCCTTCCTGGGCTTCTTGGCCACATCCAGAACTCTTTGGTAAATCTGCTGATATTTGACCAGCGGATCTGTGTCTTTCTCAAGGCTGCCGGAATCCTGAACAAAATCTGATCCTTCTGCCTGATCAGCAGAAAAATCCTTAGAATTATAATCTGTATTTGAAATGGTACTCTTTATTTCATTTGATGCAGCCTGCTCATCTGAAGATGCAGGAGTCAGCTTCACAGCAGAAACAAGTCCCTTCTCTTCAGCAAAACGCTCTGCAAACTCAGGCAATGCCCAGATAAAAGCACCTGCCGCACACAATCCGAAAAAGGCTCCGCCAATAAACAGCATCAGACCCTTTTTAAGCAAGCGTCTGCGGTCGGCAGGTCTTTTCTTAATGGTTTCTCTCATAAACTGGTAGTCTTCATTTTCTGGCTTTATGTTCATGTCCTTTCCCATAATGTGCTGTTCTCCTGTGCATTGCAAAACTTAGACTTATGTATTTTATCAGGAAAGTGTGAACTTTTCATGAATATTTTTTCACATTTTCCTTTTCATCCGATATAAAATCATGTAAAATAAAGTCAGGGTTCCATAAGGATTTTCGTAACTGTTCATTACCCTCACAGTTATGAAATTTCCAAATATAATAATTTAAAAATAAAGGATGTATTTACGTGAACGAAAAAGCATTAAAATCTCTTGAATATTATAAAATCATACAGATGCTAACAGAGAAGGCTTCCTCCTCCCTTGGAAAAGAGCTTTGCAGGGATCTGCTCCCTTCCGTAGATCTTGCACAGATACAGCTTATGCAGGCTCAGACACGGGATGCACTGTCCCGCCTTTTCCAGAAAGGAAGCATCTCTTTTGGAAGTGTAAAGGATGTGCGTGGTTCACTGAAGCGTTTGGAGATCGGCAGTACACTTGGGATCATTGAGCTTCTGTCTATCTGCAGCCTTTTGGAGAACACCTCCAGGGTAAAAGCCTACTCCAGGAATGAACGAGGCGACCATCCGGCAGATTCCCTGGATGAGATGTTTGAACAGCTTTCCCCTCTTACCCCTCTTTCTACAGAGATCCGCCGTTGTATCCTGTCTGAGGACGAGATCAGTGATAGTGCCAGCCCCGGTCTTTTGAAGGTACGCCGCAGCATGAAGATCGCCAATGACCGGATCCACACCCAGCTTACTTCCCTGGTCAACGGAGGTGCAAGAAACTATCTGCAGGATGCAGTGATCACCATGCGTAATGGCAGATATTGTATTCCTGTAAAGGCAGAGTATAAGGGACAGGTTCCTGGAATGATCCACGATCAGTCCTCCACAGGATCTACCCTTTTTATTGAACCTATGGCCATTGTGAAGCTGAATAATGATATCCGGGAGCTGGAGCTTCAGGAACAGAAAGAAATCGAAGCAGTCCTTGCAGAGTTAAGCAACCAGACTGCTGCCTATACGGATCAGATCCGGGATGATCTGGAGATCATGGTACAACTGGATTTCATTTTTGCCAGAGCGTCCCTTGCCATGGATATGAATGGAACTGAACCCATTTTCAATACAGAGCATAAGATCCGGCTGAAGCAAGCCCGACATCCTCTCATCCCCCGCAAAAAGGCAGTTCCTATTGACCTGCGCCTTGGGGATGATTTTGATCTTCTGGTAGTGACAGGCCCTAATACAGGTGGTAAAACTGTTTCCCTGAAGACTGCAGGACTTCTTACCCTGATGGGACAGGCAGGTCTTCATATCCCTGCCATGGATCGTTCCCAGCTTTCTATTTTCCATCAGGTCTATGCAGATATTGGGGATGAACAGAGTATTGAACAGTCGTTAAGTACCTTTTCTTCCCATATGACCAATGTAGTCTCTTTTCTGAAGGAAGCAGACAGTGATTCCCTGGTGCTTTTTGATGAGCTTGGAGCAGGTACAGATCCTACAGAGGGAGCTGCACTTGCCATTTCCATTCTCTCTTATCTTCATGAGAAAGGGATCCGCACCATGGCTACCACCCATTACAGTGAACTGAAGGTATATGCCTTAAGTACCCCTGGTGTAGAAAATGCCTGCTGTGAATTTAATGTAGAAACCTTACGCCCTACCTATCGGCTATTGATCGGTGTTCCCGGCAAAAGTAATGCGTTTGCCATATCTTCCAAGCTTGGGCTGCCTGATTTTATCATTGAAAAAGCCAAACAGCAGATCAGCGAGCAGGACGAATCTTTTGAGGATGTACTTACTTCCCTGGAAAACAGCCGGGTAACCATTGAAAACGAACGTGCACAGATCGAGACATACAAAGAACAGATCGAAGCACTGAAAAAACAATTAGAAACAAAACAGGAAAGACTGGATGAGCGCAGGGACAAGATACTGAAAAATGCCAATGAAGAAGCCAGACGTATCCTGGCAGAAACAAAGGAATATGCAGATCAGACCATGAAGCTTTTCCATAAATTCCAGAAAGACCATGTGGATACTGCAGCAGTCGAAAAAGAACGCCAGAATATCCGGGCAAGAATGAATAAAGCAGACAATGCCCTTTCCATCAAGACTGCGCCGAAGGAACCGAAGAAAAAGCTTTCTGCCAAAGATCTTTCCCTGGGAGATATGGTTCGGATCCTGAGCATGAACCTGACCGGTACCATCAGCAGCCGTCCGGATTCCAAAGGCTTCCTTTTCGTACAGACCGGGATCATCCGTTCCAAGGTTCATATTTCAGATCTGGAACTGGTAGACGAGCCTGTGATCTCCTCTTCTGCCCTTCAGAAAACCGGTGCAGGAAAGATCCGCATGTCTAAGTCCTCCAGTGTTTCCACAGAGATCAATCTGCTTGGCAAAACTGTGGACGAAGCCATTGCAATCCTGGATAAATATCTGGATGATGCTTACCTTGCCCACTTGAATCAAGTACGGGTTGTCCATGGAAAAGGTACCGGGGCTTTGCGTAAGGGAGTCCACGATTACCTGAGACGCAATAAGCGGGTTGCTTCCTATCGCCTGGGTGAATTTGGCGAGGGAGATGCCGGTGTAACTATTGTTGAATTCAAGAAGTGAAAGGAGAAATGAAATGGCATCCAAACAGAAAATCCTGATCGTAGATGATGACAACAATATTGCAGAGCTGGTAGCCCTGTATCTTACAAAAGAATGCTTCGAGGCAAAGATCGTTAATGACGGAGAGCAGGCTTTAAAGGAATTCCAGGCTTTCCACCCCAATCTGATCCTGCTGGATCTGATGCTGCCTGGGATTGACGGCTATCAGGTATGCCGGGAGATCCGTCATGTATCGGATGTTCCCATTATCATGTTGTCTGCAAAAGGAGAGACCTTTGACAAGGTCCTTGGCCTTGAGCTTGGTGCAGATGATTATGTGATCAAGCCCTTTGATTCCAAGGAACTGGTAGCCAGGATCCGTGCAGTACTCCGCAGATTTAATGTAAAATCTCCTGCCGTTCCTTCCAACGAGAAAAGTGTAAGCTATCCTGACCTTACAGTAAACCTTACCAATTATTCTGTTACTTATATGGGACGTCAGGTGGATATGCCGCCCAAGGAACTGGAACTGCTTTACTTCCTGGCATCCTCCCCAAATCAGGTTTTTACCAGGGAACAGCTTCTTGACCATATCTGGGGCTATGAATATATTGGTGATACTCGTACTGTAGATGTACACATCAAGCGTCTCCGCGAAAAGATCAAGGATCACCCTAGCTGGTCCATCGCAACTGTATGGGGAATCGGATACAAATTTGAGGTAAAAAGCGAATGAAAGCTTCTCTGTCCAGGAAATTTATCTTCTGTTACATCCTGATTGGCGTTATCGGTTTTCTGCTGGTAACAGGCATCGGTTCCCGTCTCATTGAAGGGCATCTGGAGCATTCCTTAAGTGAGTCCTTTTACCAGGAGGCAGTTTCCATTGCCTCCAACGAAACAGTGACCCACAATATTTCCAGTTACAATCTGGATACCATACAGGAAAGCCTGACATCTATAGCCATAGCCCAGGATACGGAAATCTGGATCCTGAACAATCAGAATGAGATCATCGTAAGCACCGATAATAAAACAGCCTCTGCATCCCCGGTTCCTGTAGAATCCTTTGATCCTACAGCCTGGGGCGGAAGCTATTATCAGGTAGGGGATTTTTATGGTTTTTTCTCTTCCCCAAGGCTGAGCGTGATCGCTCCCATCACAGCTGATATGGCTACAAAAGGCTATGTGGCCATCCATTATCAGATGCGTTTCCTTTATCAGAGCCGCAGCGGGCTTCTTAAGATCATGCAGATCCTTTTTCTGTGTATTTACCTGACCACCTTGCTTTTAATACTGCTTTACCACTGGCATGTGCAAAGGCCTTTATCCCAGATCATTCGTGGTACTACTGAATTTGCAGGAGGAAATCTCTCTTACAAAATTCCGTGTTACCTCTGATGACGAAATGGGGTATCTTGCCAATATGCTGAATTATATGGCAGAAAAGCTGAATCGGAATGGGGAATACCAGAGACATTTTATTGCCAACATCTCCCACGATTTCCGCTCTCCTCTTACATCGATCAAAGGTTATGTGGAAGCTATGCTGGACGGGACCATCCCTGTTGAAATGCAGGGGAAATACTTAAATATCATTTCTTTTGAAGCCAACCGGCTGGAGAAGCTTACACGCAGCCTGCTTACCCTGAATGATCTGGATGTGCAGAAGCGGATCATGCATAAGCAGAATTTCGATATCAATCAGACCATCAAAACAGCAGCGGAGGCTTTTGAGGGAGAATGTACCAGACACCGGATCCGATTGGAATTGATCCTTTCAGGTACAGAATTATTTGTCAATGCAGATATGGAACAGATCCAGCAGGTACTATACAATCTTCTGGACAATGCAGTAAAATTCAGTGATGATGAATCCTCCATTGAAGTAGAGACCACAGAAAAGAATGACCGTGTGTTTATTTCCGTAAAAGATCACGGCTGTGGGATCCCCAAGAACAGCCTTTCCAGGATCTGGGACCGTTTTTACAAAACAGATGTTTCCCGTGGAAAAGACAGGAAAGGTACCGGACTTGGCCTCTCCATTGTAAAAGAGATCATCAATGCCCATGACCAGAATATTGATGTGGTCAGTACAGAGGGCATTGGAACAGAGTTTATCTTTACTCTGGAAAAGGCCTGACGGCCTATTTCCATTCGTAATTTCTTAAATGTCCCTGCAGGTTCATATGTGAAAAATCATGCTGACGTAATGCCTCATAAAGCACGATTGCCACAGAATTGCTTAGGTTCAGGGAACGGATATCCCCGATCATCGGGATCCTTACACAGGTGTCCTGATGATCCACCAGGATATCTTCCGGAATCCCTGCGCTTTCTTTTCCGAACATAATATAGCAATCCTCTTCATAAGACACATCTGTATATGTCTGTGGTGCCTTGGTAGTAGCATAATAAATCTTTGCTCCTGGATTTCTTTTCAGGAAGTCTTCATAATTCAGATAAGTGGTCACATCCAGATCTTTCCAGTAATCCATCCCTGCACGCTTAATAGCCTTTTCATTTAAATGAAAGCCAAGAGGCTCGATCAGGTGCAGCCTGGTACCTGTTGCCACACAGGTGCGGCCGATATTTCCAGTATTTGCCGGTATTTCCGGCTCATGTAATACAATATTTAAAGCCATAATAGGATCCTCCTGTTATTTAAAAAGCCCCAGTCTGGCATTTCACAATGCTGGCCGGGGAATCATTTTGTATATTTCATCTTCTGCCGGACGGTCAAGATAACGGAAATTCTCACCGCTGTACAACAGGCGGTCATTTCCTGCATTGGCCTGTCCGATCACCGCAGCAGGCAGTCCAGCCGCCTGACATTTTCTCACCAGTCCCTCTCCTGATGGGATACCTGCCAGAAAGGCGCCATCAGAGCGCAGCCTGTAAAGATTCAGGTCCAGTACCTCACATAATTCCACAGTTTCCTGACGGACGGGAACCTTCCTGAAATCTGCCACAAGCCCTGTGCCGGATACCTCTGCCACTTTCCAGAGGCCGCTTAAAAATCCGCCTTCACCCATAGGATAGATCACAGCTGCCCCTGCTGCCTCTGCCATTTTCCACACAACACCATTTTCTGTTAAATCCTGGACACCGTATCTCTCCCTGGCAGATAACATATCCTGGATAAATCCTTGGGAAAAGCGCATCTCCAGCATTGTCTTTTTATCTTTTGCTAAAAGTCTGGTGCCTTCCAAAGCCACAGCACCAATCACCGAC
>NZ_JAYFUY010000151.1:0-9506 GCF_059933065.1 Blautia sp. HA3515
GAGCACAAATGAAGTGCCAGACAGTCAGGCTCCCGAAAAAACAGAAGGTAAGACTCCGAACGGGCAGGCTCCTGAAAAGCCAGAGGGTGATGCATCAGACGGGCAGCCTCCTGAAAAACCGGAAGGTGAGACTCCGGACGGACAACCTCCCGAAAAACCGGAAGGTGCTCCTGACTGGACAAGGCGGTCCTGATGGCGGTCAGTCTGAAGGCGTTGACAGCTACACCGCTGTCAATGAATATACAGAAGACCAACCTCTGTTGAAAATACATCCCTTGAATCCACAGGGACCGATGAAAATGCAGCCTTGATCTCTTCCGGTGCCAATGTTACCTTGGACAATGTAACCGTATCCCGGGATTCCCAGGAAAGTACCGGTGGCAATGATGCCAGCTTTTATGGGGTAGGTGCAGCCGTTCTGGCAACAGACGGTACAGCTTACGTAAAAGGCGGAAGTATTACAACGAACGCAAATGGTGGAGCTGGTCTGTTCGCATATGGTGATGGTACGATCTATGCGGCAGATACAGACATAAAAACAGAGCAGGGCACCTCCGGCGGTGTACATGCCGCTGGCGGAGGCACCCTTTATGGCTGGGATCTTAATGTAGAAACCAATGGTGAATCTTCCGCAGCCATCCGAAGCGACAGAGGCGGCGGCACAATGGTTCTGGATGGAGGGACCTATACTTCCAATGGGCTCGGCTCTCCTGCCATCTACAGTACAGCAGATATTGCAGTAAATAATGCGACTCTCACAGCCAACGGATCGGAAGCTGTATGTATCGAAGGTCTTAATTCCATCCACTTGTATGACTGCGATCTTACCGGAAATATGAGTGATCAGGATCAAAATGACAACACCTGGACTGTCATCTTATATCAAAGCATGTCCGGTGATGCTGAGAGTACGGCAACAGCACCTTCCAGATGGATGGTGGTTCCCTTACTTCCCAGAACGGTGGTGTATTCTACACTACTAATACGGAAAGCACCATCACCTTAAATGATGTAGATATTAATTATAATGATGACAACGAGTTTTTCCTGCAGTGTACAGGCAATACCAATCAGCGTGGCTGGGGACAGGCAGGTGCTAATGGCGCAGACTGTACCTTTACTGCGATCAGCCAAGACATGCAGGGAGATGTGATATGGGATTCTATCAGTGATCTTGATTTCTATATTACAGACAGCAGTAATCTGACAGGTGCCATCCTTGATGATGAAACATATGCCGGTGACGGCGGTTCCGGTTATTGCAACGTATCTGTCAGCAAAGACTCAACCTGGACGGTTACCGGAGACAGCACCGTTACTTCCCTCTCCAATGAAGGAACCATCGTAGATGACCAGGGCAAAACTGTGACTATCCAGGGAACTGACGGCACTGTTTATGTAGAAGGTGACAGCCAATACACCATCACAACCGATTCTTACAGTGATTCTGCAGATCAATCCGGTGCAACAGCTCTTCAGGGCTGGAGCGGATATCAGACTGAAAAGCCTTCTACTCTTTCTTAAAGGTCTGTGATCAGCAGATAAAGAATTCCCAGGATCACAATGGTGCCGGCCATGATCACCAGCATCCATCCTGTTCCTACAACTTTTCCAAGGAAGATCGGATTGCAATCCACGGAATCCCCCGGATCCCCGCAATTGCCTGTGTGGGGATCCCTTCCTTTTCCATTTCCTCAAAAACACCTCTCAGCATATGATTCTTCAGCAAAGAAGTCCCATATGTACTTGGAAGAAAGGAAAGAACCTTCTGCAATCCGCTTCCGAAATTGGAAATAGGCATATGTGCTCCACAGATAAAACCATATCCTGCACTTACAATCGTTCCCACAGCTGACATCTGTCCCTGGGTTTTCAGGGGATAGCAGACAATGCTGGACAAAATACTTCCAAACAAAACCAAAAGGATCTCGTCCAAAATCAGCCATAAAACATCTGCCGCGCTTAAATACCATCCCATGATTCCAATATAGCCAAGGCACAATGCCAAAGCCAGAAGATTTACCATTAAGGAATTCAGCACAGTTGAAAAAAAGTAGCCCAGGTATATCAATGGTCTTTTTACAGGAGATACATTAAAATCCTTTCTTGCACCACTGGCCCGATCCTGTATCATAGTCAGGTTTACACAAAAGGTTACTGTCACACAGCTGACTGCCAGAAGTCCGGCTACGAGCTGCGAGGCTACTGTGCCATCCACTAATTTATCAGAAATCTTAAAGAAATCCGGAAGGGCCGACTGGAAAGAATCTCTGTATATATTAGCAAGAAAAGTCCCATATAATACGATCAAAATAATCGGAGTGATCAAGGATGAGATCAACATGCCCTTGTCTCTGAAAAACAGCTTCCTGTTTCGTTTTATTAATGCCAACGTGGTTTTCATGGATTCTCACCTCCTAATACCTTTCCGGTTACAGCAAGAAATACATCATCCATGCCGCCCTTTACTACTTCATAATCCTGAAACAGTTCCTGATGCTCTACGATCAGCTTGGTTGCTTCACCGGTGTTCTGTACCTGGATCTGATAACCATCCCGGATTGCCTTATAAGGTTTGCCAAGCTGTCGGATCTGTTCTTCTCCTGCTCCATATATAGAAACATAGTCCTGTACATATTGATTTTTCAGCTGATAAGGTGTACCCTCTGCCACGATCTTCCCCTTATCCAGAATTACCACATAACCTGCAGATGCGGCTTCTTCCATATAGTGTGTTGTAAGAAAAACGGTCATCTTCTCTGACACCCGAAGCTTTTCAATAATACTCCAGATCAGCTTTCTGGTCTGAGGATCCAGTCCTGTGGTAGGCTCATCCAGAATCAATATCTCAGGTTTGTGAAGTAATGCCCTGGCAATATCAATTCTTCTTCGCTGTCCGCCGGACAGTTTGCCCACCTGTCGGTTCATAAACTCTTTAAAGTCCAGGATAAGGGACAGTTCTTCCAGTCTCTTATCAAATTCCCTGCCTGTAATACCATACAGTGCGGCTCTGCTCTCCAGGTTTTCCCTGACGGTCAGCGGCTTATCCAACACACTGTCCTGAAAAACAACACCGATCATTCTTTTAATGTCTCCCGGCTTCTGATCTACTTCATTGCCACCGATCTTTACCTCTCCACTGTCCTTTTTCAGCTGCCCGCAGATGATCGAGATCGTGGTACTCTTGCCAGCTCCATTTACGCCAAGAAAAGCAAACAGCTCCCCTTTTCTTACCTGAAAGCTTAGATCATTTACAGCATGTACACTGCCGAAGGATTTATTCAGATGCTGTATTTCTATTACAGGATCCAACTGTTTTTCCATTTTTCATATCTTCCTTTCCACAAACATTCTTTCTTACGGAAATGATCAGATCTCCTCCTCCACTATACCATAACCAGCATATATAATTCTACCATTCCTCTCAGATTCCCAGTGAATATTTGTTTCCCCCGTGAACCAGATGTGCTGTGGATCTGACTATTCCGAAAGTACCTCCATCATAAGCCGAATCCCCACCTTCAATCCTTCCTCAAATGAATCTTTCTCCCATGCACAGCATACACTCCCATGACGAATCATGATTTCCTCCCAAAGTGGTATCCTCTCCCCCATATCGTCCTCTACAATTGCGTCCATGCCTTCGATTCCCTGCAGCCATTGTTCCAGTTCCTTTTCTTTTGCCTGCCCTGCTTTCCTGGCAGCTGTATTATTCTTCCCCAGGTTATTTTCCGTGTAATGTACATAGATCAGATCAAGCAGGTTTTCCACAGGAGGATAGTAATGTGGCTTTGTTTCTGATATATAATTCTCCAGTATATCCTTTAACGTACTTATAATGCTACCGTCCTTTCCAGTCAGGATTTTGTGTCTTAATTATGGTGCATATTCCTGCATATTTTTATACATAATCCTTACCACCAGACGCATCTTATTTTTTGCGGTTTTTTGGATGGCCCATCTTCTCCTTCACTTCGTTGGGTACATCCCACAAATGTTCCTCCATCGGCTCGGTTCTTAGTTTCCTTACTGCTCTGTATATCCGCTGCCGTTCTGCTCCTACACTGATCTTCTCTTTATCTGCTGTATTCTCTCCCATGATTATTCATGCAGCTCCAACGGCAAACCATCCGGGTCATGGAAGAAAGTCATCTTCTTGCCGGTATAATCATCCACACGGATCGGCTCACATTCTATACCTAATTCTCTCAGTTCTTTCACTGTCTGCTCCACGCTGTCTACCCAGAACGCAATATGATGTATTTTAGATAAATTCATTTTTCTCACGCTCCATTTCTTTCAAAATATCTATCCGCAATGCTCCTTGTTTTGAATTCTCAAATTCTACCATACCCATCAGTAATCCTGCTTTATCAGTTTCAAACTTAAATCCTTTATAATCATCTGCCCGATCCTTCAATTTTCTGATGTTTCTATTTATTATCCTCATCTGCTCCGTTGATCTTAGCGGATTTCTGGTTGAAGTTATTGAGCCCAGTGAAATGTATCCTTTGTTCTCAACTTCCAAAAGGATATTTATAGGCCCTTTGCTGTATAATTCAAAAATATCCTCTTCACTTGTAACTTTGAATGCTTGTGATCCGAGCACCATTCCAGGAATCTCCAAAAAACCAATATGCTCCATCCAGTTATTTCTCTGAATGATCTTAAGATAAAGCAATTTAAAATAATTCTCTGCTTTTTCAGGATGTGGAATCATGTCCACAAAATAAGTACAATCATCATTTATGATACAAAGTAGCTGTTTATTGCTTCGATTGTTTTTATTATTCACATTAAGATTTTCATTTAAGTGCAAATGATATAAATGCCAGGTATATCGTAAAAAATCCACTTTGCCAGGGGCACTTGTTTGGTTGGATAAAAAAGCATTCATATCCATTCCTTCTTCAAAAGCATTCTCGTACTTCTTTAAGGCTTCTACTTCTTTCTCTGAAAGTTCTCCACTTTCAATTTTGGCTTGCAGTTCGTTAGAGTATTCCACTCTTCTTTTCAGCACAGGTATCCTTTTATAAAGATAAGAAAAAAAATCAATTATTGTTTTTTCCGGGGCATTTTCGTCTGCTCGATATGTAATGCCAACCCGATTATAGTACTTCATTATTTCGGATTGAATGTCATCATGTATCCTTCTCGCTAACTCAGTTTTAGCATCCATACACAATCCCTCCGCTTTTAATTAAATTAAGTATTGTATAGGTATGAGAACAACATAGAAGTCTCTCTTTCTAATATATCACAAAACTATATTTTTTTACTGACGCTTTCTTGCCTTCATCACCGCATAGTACGCCAAACCACCTACTACTCCCCCAACTGTGTTATACAGCTGACGGTTTAGCAGGGTTCTAAACAGGATCATCGATGTTACAAAAGCCAGTAAGAACAGCTTCCGGAAGAACAATTTTATTTCCATTACAAACTATATGTTACATACCGTATACTTCCATCATAATTCGAATTCCAACTTTCAGACCTTCCTCAAAAGCAGTCTTCTCCCATGCACAGCACACCGTCCCCTGCCGGTCCATGATCTTCTCCCAGAGTGGAATCTTATCTCCGACGTAGTCATCTACGAGCCTATCCATTCAACCAGCCCTCGCAGCCATTCTTCCAGTTCCTTTTCTTTTTTCTTTACTGCTTTTCCGGCAACTGTGTTTTTCTCTACTGGATTATTCTCCGTGTAATGCTCATAGATCAGATCCAGCAGATTCTCCACTGGCGGATAATACTCTGGCTCCGTTTTCCTAATGTTATCCTCTAGCAACGCCTTCACTTTTTCTATAATGCTACCATCCATCCCAACTGAAATTCATTTCCTCAGTTACGGCACATATTACCGTAGACATCTACACATAGCAACCTATTTTTTGCGGTTTTTCGGATGCCCCATCTTCTCCTTCACTTCATCCGGCACATCGATTAGTCCGAACCGATAGAACATCCCGTAAATATAAGTCACTCCCCAGGATATCCCCCAGAGCTTTCGGGCGGTTTACCACTTCTCCTACCTTTTTTATATTGTTCAGTGCCAGCAACACCGAACTCCACGCCAAGCTTTTACTCTTCTCTCGGCGGTCGATCCACAGTTCCTTTGTGTATTCGCCGCTTCTGCCTTTTCTAATCACGTAAGAGAATGGCAAACCAGAGTAAGTTTTGAATTTCACACCAGAATAAAGCAAGACCGTCTCCCACAGGTGCTCCTCTGTTGGCTCTGATCTCAGTTTTCTTACTGCTCTGAATCTCCGCCGCCGCTCTGCTCCAACACTAATTTTTTCTTTATCTGCTGTACTCGGGAAGTACACACCTTTCTGATATGGTAGGTACGAGGTAACGGAGGCTTTGGAGAGTTGAAGAGTATTTGCGGTTGAGAGGATGGCTTCTTTATAGTTCTGTGTTTCTCGATACTCCTCAAAGGTATCCTGTACCTTCTCCGCCACATCCGATTCATACACACCAGCCGTGATGAGCAGCTTTCTTACTTTGATTGGATTCAGAGTTAGCGCATTTGCAATGGATCGGAGGGAGCACTCCTCCTCATAGAGTGCCACAGCACTTTCCATCTGCTCTTTTAGGTTCTTCACAGCATCATACTCAGGCTTCAACTTCTTCCGGCCACCGCCTGGCTTCCGAGGTTTATATGCTCTTTTCTCTCCCATGCTTATTCGTGCAGTTCCAGCGGCAGTCCATCCGGGTCATGGAAGAAAGTCATCTTCTTGCCGGTGTAATCGTCAACCCCGGATCGACTCACATTCTATACCTAATTCTCTCAACTCTCTCACCGTCTGCTCCACGCTATCAACGCAGAAAGCAAGATGGCGTAGACCACAGGCCTCTGGACAGTTTACACGCTTCGGAGGATTTTCCTCAGCAAAAATCTCCAGCTCCGTGTATTCATTGACACGAAGATCCAGCTTCCAGTCCTTTCGCTCCGGACGGTAGTTCTCTCTAATAACAGAGAATCCCAGCTTGTTCACATAGAAATCCTTTGCGGATTCATAGTTAGATACGATGATTGCGATGTGGTGTATTTTTGATAAATTCATTTTTCTCACGCTCCATTTCTTTTATTTCCGTTTCAAACTATACATCAACCTTCAAAAATCACCGTGTGAACTCCTGGAGTTCAGTTTGTCCACACAGCATATCATCAAAACTTGATCACTTTCGGCTCATGGGTGAAAGAACTAATGGTAGCCACACCATTCTTGAAGTAGAACACCTCAGTGTTTCCATCATCTGCGGCATACATCTTCTTCAAACTCGGATAAGCATCCAGCATAGATTCTCTCGCTTCCACACGGTCATCCTCTACCAGTTCGCCAGCAACGCGAATCCACTCGCTGCCTTTGAATGCGCACAACTCTGCTTTCGGATTGGCATGCAGCTGCTTGGAAACATCCTTCTTCTTGCCAGTCTGGATGTACAGCTTGCCTTCAAAAATATGTGCCGTACCAAACGGACGCACTCTCGGCTGGTCGCCTTCGACCGTTGCCAAGTAATATGTTTCAGCTTCTTTTAAGAACTTTACGATTTCTTCCATTTAATTCTTTCCTTTCCCACACGGTCGTGTGTGATTTATAGTTTTATGGTTTTATTTCAGTTTTTCGAGGATTTCATCTGCACTCATACCGTTTGCCAGCAGCTGCTTCGGCTTCCGCCTTCTTAGCTTCTTCAGCGGCCTTAGCATCTGCCTTTGCCTTCTTCGCTTCCAGGGATACCTCTTCTTTTCGACCTTCTTCAGAGCAGTCTTCTTCTCTTTCAGGTCAGCCTTCAAAATGTCAATATTGGCGGTGATGGATGCGATCTCAGTATTCAGAGAGGCGATAGCTTCCTGCTTCTCTGTAATCTGTGATACGTAGTCTTTTGCAATATTGGTTTTGGGACGATTCTTGCTGCCTTTCGTTCTAGGCATAGGTGATAACCTCTTTCCTGTTTTTAATTGTTTAAGTGTAGTATCTTAAAATCTTAAATTAAAGATTTTCTATTATACCAAGCTCCATATTCCTTCATTTTTGTGCCAATCATTACAAAATAAAACTGTCCTAGCGCATCAATTTGTGTGGGATTAAGCCAACCTTTCAAAAATGTATCCAAAGCAGCTAATTGTGCTGGTCCTATAAATTCAGAAAACTCTGTTTTATCCACATCTTCTCGATAATCCTGAGCATACATTAGACAGATTGAACGCCTACCATAATAGTTGAATATCAACGCTGCAGTTGTTACAAGCGTCTCTACATCTTTAGGAAAGTCATTTCTTTTGAGTAACGACTTTGCAGTATTAGCCGGTTCATCTACAAAATTCTGCATTGACTTGGTTGATGCAACAGTTTCCACTTGCTGTTTCATGGAAAAAGAAATATTTTCGCCAATACTCTCATATCCCAAAATTTTTATAGTTTCAATTTGGCTTGCATGATATTCCAGAAAGCCTCGCATCATGGCATTTTTCTTTTTATCCCCATCTACGAGATTCTCTGCATCGAGCAGATGCGTCAATTCATGAAATACGACATAATCGCCATGCAACTGTGGTTTCCACATATATTCCCACACTTCAATAGAATGCGACTGACTTTGAAAATCAAATCGATGAGTTGCCCAAGCTCCCCATCCAGACGCATTCGCATCAGAAAGCGAAATGTGTTTTGAAATTAGATCAAATGAAGGAAGCGATGATACTCCCATAAAATGTTTATAATCGTTCTCGCATTTGTTCACATACTGCAAAAGCAATTCGTTTGTCATCCTTTTCTCCCTTTGCACAAGACCACATCAGCCTACTCACGCTTCAATCAATGTAAGATACTGCCTTCCCAACTGAGTAATTTTATAGCTATCTGAGCCTGATACCTTTTTTAGCTTTGGAATTTTTACTGTTCCTGGCTTGGTTTTTTTGCTTTCTTTTTCAAGGTTTTGGAGGTATTTAACAACCTCTTCAAGATTATTATCATTGATTTCTTCATTTTTACTTTGCAAAAGTCCAAAGCGTTCAAGCTTTTCTCTAATGAATCGCATTTGCTCAAAATCTATATGAATATCTTTGCAAATGTCCAAAAGGCTCTCTCCGTCATTTCCAAAATAAGAATACGACTTCAAAACACGAATATCCAAATCACTTAACTGTGCAAGAGTCTTAAAAAACATCAATACAATATCCAAATTTGTATTATCTGATTTCAGTAAGTTAACATATCCGTTAGCATTATATTTGACCATTGCCTCCTGAGGTTCTTCGACAATATTATCAAGCAATGCTTCTGTAATCTGTCTCTGATATTCTAAATTGCTCTGCTGCTGAGCTTTCACAATTTTATCTTCAAGTTCATCTTCGACTTCTTTTTGAACAATTTGCAAAGCCTCAACTACATTTCTTTCTAAACGATTCTGTTTATATGAGAGACGAATATTATTTGCGACAGGGACTTACTGCGCCAACGATTTCACTAGCCAGCATTCCTACAGCCTCACTAACTATAAAG
>NZ_JAYFUY010000152.1:0-4463 GCF_059933065.1 Blautia sp. HA3515
TTTTACTTGAAGCTAAAGCTACTCCCTCCACCTGCCGAGCAGGTGGTTTATTTTTCTGCCATACAATTTGGGGAGGGTGTGACTTGGTATGAGTCACACCCTCCCTCTCTTAGAACTGTCTATTTCCCGACAGCCCCTTCGATGATATCAAGCAATAATCAAAAACTTTTCAATTATCCCGATTATCAGAGATAACCTTCTGGGATGAGTAATCACCCAAAGAAAGAATTTTCAATATTCGAGACTGTGAAAAAAAAGTCTCGGAGATCCCCTTTTGAAGACCGGTTTGGGATGATCGTTGATATCGAATATACATCCCGTACAAACAGCCGTCTGAAAAGGCTGATCAGGAACGCTGAGTTAAAGTTCGTGGTGAACCGGAAATCATGTACCCGCGTCCGTCTTTTCTTTTATTACTCTTTTTCCAGCTTATGCCATTCATTTAAGACTGCTTCTACCTGTGCAATTAACTGTTCCTTATCCGGGGCTGAAATCGTCAACAGTTCGCAATAATGCGACCATAACAATTTAACAGACACTGTCTGTTGCATTTGATAGTTCTGATAGAACTGTCTCATAAATTGAAGATTAGAAACAGAAAATCCCTTTCCAAATTATTTTGTTAATTCTTTCGACAGCTGCTTTAAAGTCTGCTTTCCGTAATCTGCCCGCTCTTTATTTTCCTGTTCATGCTCAACAATAATTTTTCCTACCTTCCAATAAGTAGATAATAATTCTGTATTTACTTGTACCGACATGTGCTAACATGCCTGTAATATTAATTCTCTGATTTCATTCATCATAGAATTAGTATGTGTCAAATCACTCAAATTTCATGCCCCTTTCCAGGTAGAATCTCTTTACCCATTTACTTTTAACCCCCATGTATGCTTATCGTTTTATATTTTCATTGTTCCGTCTGCAAGGTCTTGTGCAACAAACGGGATAAAGTAAACAGGATTTTCAGTCACCTGTGAGACTTTCATACCTTTCCTTCACATTATGATATATTTCATAAAGATATTGTGTATGGTAATCGCAGAAATTAGAGCCAGACGCGCATGGATTATCACACACTTCTTTTCCATTCTCCATAAAGCGGCACTTATTTTCTTTGTTTCTGTTTGAAGAACTGTAGGAACCTCCTGACGTACTATTTGTGGAACCACCAGATGTACTACTTACTTCCACCCAGATCGCCGGGCGCACAGTAAAAGCCTTTACATCTACATAGTTCCAGTTAAAGCTTCCATCGGTTCTTCCATTCCACCCCACTGCTCCTGGTTCTCCGATATAAGAATCCCGCATCCATACTCTGGCCTGATCTTTCAGCTCTTCTGCCGTCATATCCGGGAATTCTTTCTGAACCTTGTCTATGGCATAATCCGTAACCGACATGGTCTGTTCTCTCAACGCATCAGCATAAGTCCAGACATCCTCATAGCCTAATACAAAAACCTTATCCTGCGTTTCCACCTCTGAGACCTTCTGTTCACCATTACTCATACTGCGCACTGCTGACGTGAGATCTGCAGGAACAATACACATTTTCTCCGTATCACTGAATGCCTCATTATAGAACGTTTCATTCAGCCATTTTCTGAGTGTACAATCCTCCCAGTTTATTTCTTTTCTCTCTTCATTGTATACCATCAGATCCAGCGCATTTTTGCTCAAAAGAAGGATCTTATCTCCATCTCTTTCAATGTATTCCCAGATAATTTCTTCTTTTCCATTCTCCGTGTGATTATCCTGTTCATAGGTGCCAAAAGAAACTTCGTCACCTGCCTCTATCCCACTCAACTTATCACTCAGTGTTTTTATGGACTGACAATTTTCCAGCTGTATCTGGCTGTCTTTGTAATCATTCAACTTTTCAAACAAAGCTTCCGCTTCTGTATATCTTTTTTCTGCAAAATATAGCATTCCCATCTGATACTGGCATTCCTGATTCTGCGCTTCTGCATCCTCATATCCATCAGCCAGCGTAAAATTATCAGATGCCTCTTCATAATCCTGAGATTCCATCTGGGAAATTGCCAGTTTGTAATAGCTTTCTTTGCTTCTTTTTGCAGCATCTTCATAATCTCCAAGTTCAGAAAAAGCTGCGCCTGCATCTTCATAGTCCTCATTCTTGAAACTTTTCTCAGCATTCACATATGCTGCCTTTTGTCTAGCCGCACCTGCCTGGTCTGCACTGTCCAAATAACTTCCCAGCGCCTCAAATGCTTCTGCCGCTTCTATATACTTTCCTTCCTTCAGCAAAACTTCCGCCTGGTCATATTTTTGTGATGGGATCACTACCTTCACAGTAACAACTGCACATGCAATGATTACCACACTCGCTACACCAAGGATCCATTTTCGGCCTTTTGCATTTCTCCACTGCTTTGACTTTTCTGTAGTCTTCTGTTCTTCCACTATTTTCCTTCCTCCCATTTCTGCAGCCTTTTCATTTCCATTCACTCTGTAACCACCAGCACTTTTTCATGTATGAAATATAATTTGCACCAATTATCAAACTGCTCTTAACGGATGTTTTTGTCAACTAAGATAAAGTTTCTTGGCAGATCGTCTTTATTAATATAATCTGTTCTGTTGCAGATTACCGTATCAAAAGAAGTCAAAGAGATCAGACTGCAAAAAGCTTTGATATACAATTTGGATGCATCCATAAGAAGAATGTTTTTCACAGCTAATTTCATTGCCGCTTCTTTCACTGCCATAGTTTCCACTTCTGCTGTGTAGATCAGTTTGCAATCTATATCTGCGCCCAGACAGCTGGGAAATGCAAAATCAAAATTAAATCTGCTGATTTCTGCAAGTGCCAGTGGGCCTGCTGTCAGATTGTACTTTGGAATATAACTTCCTCCGATGACAAACAATTCTATTTTTCTGAATCAAATGATGTTGGGGTCAAAACTAAAGTTCTACTATATTTTTTTACCCTTAGTACCTTGAAAATTTCATATTTTGTAGTAATATTCATTTTGCATAATGATATTGTGATAAAGCTCCCAATGATTTAAGTAATACTCTTCACGTTCAATTGCAACTGATTCGCAAAGTTAATCGCCATTATCTTGCTGCTCTTTCAATTGCTTTAAAAATCATCTGAATAGTCAACTTCTCCAGCGTCTATATCATTACTTCTAAAATCGATAGTGGTTGAAATGTTGTAGTTATCCGCAGACATTTCCATGGAAATATATGTTCTTTCCAGCTGCCATGCTGTAAGATAATCAAGATATCCATATTCCAATGCAGTTCCTTTTCTATCCGCATAATATGATTTTTTTCCATTATCAGACCAATTTTCAAAATCGTAATCCGGTTCATCATATTTCTTAGTGAGGGCTTCCCGGATATCTTCATAGTCATCAATAAACAAATTTTCATTACTATGTTCTTCGGACAAAATATACCTTGTACAAAATAAACCCTCATTGCAAAAATAATAAGCCAATACAGCATCTTTTCCTGCAACAGTAGTTTTATAAGCAACATAATGAGCATCCTGTGCTGTCATGTCATCTTCTAAAAAAGGTTCTCCCTCAACTTCCTCGACCTTCTTCTGACTATCACCCCAATTAAAAGTTTTAAAGTCATAAGCTACTTCATCAACATTTTCTGTGCTTTCTTCTTTCTGCACCTCGCTAGCGGCTAATGCATCCATCGGAACGCTCATTGTAACTACACCACATATTAAAAGCGCCAATATAGTTTTCATCTTCATATTCTTCTTCCTCCGTACTAAGTAATATAAAAAAGCATTACAATTCCTTGTAACTAGAAAAGCAATGCTCTCTTATCATGTAAAATTGCAACTGGCTGTCATACATATGCTTAGACCCTGTATTTTGCGTCACCGGATTTCTCCGACTATGCCGTGTATTCTTTTGTTTTTAATTTTCTTATAGCCAAACATTATTATCCAATAAATAAAACCGCCACACATATAAGCCATTATGTCATATGGATCCGATATCGTATCTGTTCTAAATAAAGGTGTAATATATTCCCAAAAGATTCCACACAAAAATAGAAGTAGTTCTATTCTCCATAACTTATATAGCATACCTTTATAATAATAAAAAACACTATTACAATATGCTATGAAGGTAATCCCACCTACCAAATCATTAAAATAACATGTCATAAACCATTTAAGCCACGGCATTGAAATATAACTTTTTAAATATTTATTTAGCAATACTGTAGTCAAAGTTATTAA
The DNA here is from genome assembly GCF_059933065.1 of Blautia sp. HA3515. NCBI lineage: Bacteria > Bacillati > Bacillota > Clostridia > Lachnospirales > Lachnospiraceae > Blautia > Blautia sp. HA3515. Next base: position 4,235 of record NZ_JAYFUY010000152.1, read on the forward strand.
CATGATTCCATAATTCTTTTTCATTAGCCATCAATTGAGAAAATGATCAATGCTAACAGTACAGCTCCAACAACACCCAAAAAACTTAATCCGTTATTATTATTACCTGCCATAAAAATTTCTCCTTCCTCAAATCCTTTTTTAGCATATTGTTTCTATCTAGTCACAATAATAGCACTAAATCTGAATATAATCAATACAAATGTTTCTAATAGGTGACATCTAATAT
>NZ_JAYFUY010000153.1:0-19115 GCF_059933065.1 Blautia sp. HA3515
GGAGGAAAAGGTTATGAAAAATTCTAAAAAGTTTGCTGCTCTGGCACTGAGTACAGCAATGACCGTATCCATGGCAGCCAGCGTATCTGCTGCTGTAGAATCCAAGGATGATCTTCCGGGAGCTACCATCGGTGTTCAGCTTGGTACAACAGGAGATCTGGGAGGCTTCTGAATATGAGAGTGAGGGTTCTACTGTAGAGCGTTACAGCAAAGGAAGTGAAGCTGTTCAGGCATTAAAGGCAGGACAGATTGACTGCGTGATCATTGATTCCCAGCCGGCACAGAAGTTTGTTGAGAACAATGATGATCTGAAGATCCTGGATGATCCGTTTGTGGAAGAAGAGTATGCGATCTGCGTAAAGAAAGGAAATACCGACCTTCTGGATAAGATGAACGGTGCCCTGAAAGAGTTAAAAGATGAAAAGGCGTGATCGATGATATCATGGCGAACTACATTGGCGATGAGATTGGTGAGCATCCTTATGAGTCCCCAGAGGATGTGGATCGTTCCAATGGCACACTTGTAATGGCTACCAATGCAGAGTTTGAGCCGTATGAGTATCATGATGGCGACGATATCGTTGGTATTGATGCTGATATTGCACAGGCAATCTGCGATAAGCTCGGCTATGAGCTTCAGATCGAGGACATGGAGTTTGATTCCATTCTTGCAGCTGTGAATTCCGGAAAGGCAAGATTTCGGCGCAGCAGGTATGACTGTTACTGATGATCGTAAAGAGAATGTTGACTTTACAGATACCTATGCAAATGCAAGCCAGGTAATTATTGTAAAGAAATAATGTGTAATAGGATTTTGGCGTTTTGACACCAAAGGCATAACATAATACGTAACAGAATATAAGAATTATACCGTAGACTACAGAGCTGTTGACATATGGATTGCCAACAGCTCTTTTCAAGGAAAACAGGAAGAATTATGTGGGAAAATATTAAACATGGATTTTATCTGAATTTATATTAAAGAAAACAGATACCAGTGGCTGTTGGACGGATTAAAAACAACGCTGGAGATTACAGTTTTCGCAGTGATCATTGGTGTGATCATCGGCTTTATTGTGGCGATCATCCGTTCTGCACATGACAAGAATGGCAAATTCAGGTTTCTGAATGGGATCTGCCGTGTATACCTTACCGTGATCCGTGGTACGCCTACCATGATCCAGCTGTTGATTATGAACTTTGTTATTTTTGGCGCAGTAACTGTAAATAAGATCATTGTGGGTGGCCTTGCTTTTGGTATCAATTCTGGCGCTTATGTGGCGGAGATCGTCCGTTCAGGAATCATGTCCATTGATCAGGGGCAGACAGAGGCAGGACGCAGCCTTGGACTGAATTTCTCCCAGACAATGCGTATGATCATCATCCCTCAGGCTTTTAAAAATGTACTGCCTGCATTGGTTAATGAATTTATCGTTCTGATCAAGGAGACTTCAGTGGTGGGTTACATCGGTATGATGGATTTGACAAAGGGTGCAATGCTGATCCAGAGCCGTACTTATGATCCTACCTGGCCGCTGTTTGCAGCAGCTGCTATTTATCTGGCACTTGTAATGACTCTTACTTACTTTATGAATAAACTGGAGAGGAGGCTGCGTACGAATGAGCGTGGATAAATCAAAAGTCCTGATCCAGGTACAGGATCTTAAAAAAGCTTTCGGTGCCAATGTGGTCCTGAATGGGATCAGCACAGATATTTGTCAGGGAGAGGTAGTAGCGATCATCGGGCCTTCCGGTTCTGGTAAATCTACATTTCTACGCTCCCTGAATCTTCTGGAAGAGCCTACCGGAGGTAAAATCCTGTTTGAAGGTACGGATATTACAGATCCTAAGGTAGATATTAACCGTCACAGACAGAAAATCGGAATGGTGTTCCAGCAGTTCAATCTGTTTCCTCACAAAACGGTAAAGGAAAACATCATGCTTGCTCCGGTTGCACTAAAGCTGATGACAAAGGAAGAGGCTTCTAAAAAGGCTGATGACCTGCTGGCAAGGGTTGGTCTTCCGGACAAGGCCAATGCTTATCCGGACATGCTTTCCGGCGGACAGAAGCAGCGTATTGCCATTGCACGTTCCCTGGCAATGAATCCGGATGTGATGCTTTTTGATGAACCTACGTCAGCACTTGACCCGGAGATGGTTGGAGAAGTTCTGGAACTGATGAAAGAGCTGGCAGAAAGCGGTATGACTATGGTAGTTGTCACCCATGAGATGGGATTTGCAAGGGAAGTGGCAACAAGAGTGGTATTTATTGATGATGGGAAAATTCAGGAAGAAAATACCCCTGAAGAATTTTTTAAAAATCCCAGGAACCCAAGACTTAAGGAATTCCTTTCCAAGGTATTGTGAGAAAAAGAATATTGGGAAGGACTGCAGGAGTGCAAAGCAGGGGGCAATCGGTGAAATCATGATTGATATAAAGAAAAACGAGGCTGATCAACAGTCTCGTTTTTGCATTTCAGAGTAACAATATTTAATGATGGCTTTACGGGTGATGATCCCGATAAAAAATCCCTGATCATCTACAACCGGAACATAATTCTGGTTAATGGCACGGTCTACCAGATCTTCCATATCAGAATTGATATGTACCGGCTTGTAATTGGCACGGCGCGGAATGGCCATGATCGGTACACTCTCTGCATTTTTCAGGTCTGAGATCTCCAGACGCTGCATGCCCCAGAGAAGATCTCCCTCTGAAATCGTGCCGGTGTATTTTCCGTCCGGACTTAACAAGGGAATACAGGAGAATTTTCTGTGTTCCATTTTTTCGAGAGTCTGCCGCAAGGTCTCATTTTCAAAAATATATGCTACCTCGCTTTTCGGGGGTTAAAAAAAATAATATATTCACAATGGATCCCTCGTTCCTATTCTTTTATAAGAGCGGTATGCCGCCCTGTGCTGCTTTTTCCTGGATCTCTTCTGGCCAAAGAGAAACATGGACTTCCCCGATATGTGCCTTGCGAAGGAAGAACATACAGATACGGGACTGTCCGATACCACCGCCGATGGTATAAGGCAGCTCCTTATTCAGAATTGCTTTCTGGAAGGGAAGCTCTCTCCGGTCGTCACATCCTGCTTCTGTCAGCTGTTTGTCCAGAGTATCTTCATCCACGCGGATACCCATGGAAGAAAGCTCAAGGGCAATGTCAAGTACAGGATAGTATACCAGGATATCGCCGTTTAATTCCCAGTCATCATAGTCCGGGGCACGGCCGTCATGACGCTCTCCATTTGTAAGGGTCTTTCCTACCTGCATCAGGAAGACAGCCCCTTTTTCTTTGACGATCTTGTATTCTCTTTCTTTTGGGGTGAGCTCCGGATACATATCTACCAGCTCCTGTGTGGAGACAAAAGCAATCTCCCGGGGCAGGATCTCTTCTAGGTAGTCATACTGTACAGCCATATATTTCTCTGTTTTGCGAAGAACGCTGTAAATGGCACGGACTGTGGAAATCAAGGTCTCCATGTTGCGCTCTTCTTTGGAAATGATCTTCTCCCAGTCCCACTGATCCACATAGACAGAATGAATATTGTCCAAATCCTCATCCCTGCGGATAGCTACCATATCAGTATACAGACCTTCTCCGTGGGAAAAACCGTATTTTTTGAGGGCATATCTTTTCCCCATTTGGCAAGGGAATGGACAATCTCAGCCGGTTGCTCCTGGCCTTTGATGTCAAAGCTTACAGGGCGTTCTACGCCATTCAGATTGTCATTAAGGCCGGAAGAAGGATCAACAAAGACGGGGGCTGATACACGGAGAAGGTTCAGCTTCTGTGCCAGTGTCTGCTGGAAAAAATCTTTGACAGTTTTAATCGCTACCTGGGTATCGTGGAGATTCAGGTCTGCATGATAACCCATGGGAATGATCAGTTGTTCCATAGGAACCTCCTTGTTATATATTAACACAGTATTCAAGTCGAGCAGTCGCGAGACTTGGCGCGTGATTCTGTTCAGCGTAAGCTGACATATTCTTTACAGAATCACTGCATATCCTCGCGGAGCGTTTATCTCAGTCGGAGATTGGACTCCCACTGTTACTCACCACCTGAAAGAGGTGGGAGTCTTCTCGACTGAGATAAAAAACTATCTGTGCAAAGAATAGTATAATTATAACAGGAAAATATGTAAATGGCAATTTACACCTTGAAAGAATTATATAAAATAGATAATATATTAGTATATTATCAGGAAAGATCGATTGAAATATGGTGTAGTATGAGGAAGGCAGGAAGGAGTTTTACAATGAGAAAAGAATGTCAGGTATGCGGCGGGCCGATTGTCAACGGAAGATGCAAGCTTTGCGGTATGCCATATCGAAATGATGAGATTTTGTATCACCTGAATGAGAATCGAAGAGATCATTATAAGCATGCCTCTTGGAAAGCCAGGATTATGATGGAGGATGAGGAACGTCCGCTGGGTGATAAGAAGCTACAGGAGTATCCGCAGGCTGGTCAGAAAAGGGCAAAGTCAGCCACAGGGACAGGCACCAAGGTGTCAGGAGCAGCAAAAAGCAATATGGCAAATACACAGGCCCGGGCTGCAGGAAGAAGTGTAGGATCGTATCCTGCTTCAGGAAGAAATAATGCAGCGGCAGGGAGAAGTCAAGGTGCGTATCAGACTGTGAGAGGAAATGCACAGCCAGCTGCCGGAACTATCAACAGGGAAAAGAAACGGAGAAGAGGAAGTGTCATATGGTTTATGGCATTGATTATTCTGATCAGTGTTGTACCGGCAGTGTTCGAAGAATTTAAGGATAGGACAGACTCTGTTTATCAGGAAACGTATGACAATCCGACAGAAGATTCCTGGGAGGAAGCGGACACAGTTATTACTTTGACAGGTGATGATCTACTGATGGTGGGAACAGACCTGGAAGCAGGATCCTATATCTTCACTGTGACAAAAGGGTATGCGAATATTCGTGTAGAACATAACGGACATAGTGCGATGTATGGGCTGGCACAGGATAATGAGAGAAAATTTTATCTTTCAGAAGGGGATATGATCTGGCTGGAGCCTTCTTCCCAGGATACAGATACAGAAAATGCAGAAGTAGAGATACAGGGGATTTAAAAAGGGGAGCTGCCGGGTGCTTCGAGGAGAGTATAAATAACTAAATAAGGGGATTGAAAAACGGCATTATTATATAGGATGGTAAAAAGAAGCAAAAGGCTTGATTTTATGCGGTTTTTATCATTTTATGTTTTACAGAAATGCAGATGATTTTATATAAAGTTGGGTAAAAGTTGGGTACAAATTTTGATATGGAATACTTAAAAATGGGTTATAGAAAATGAAACTAATAGACCATGCTTTGAAATCAGAAAAAAGAGGAGGTCAGATCAATATGTGTAGTGCATTGGAAGAATTGGTAAATGAGGGCATGGGAAAGGGCAGACAGGAAGGCAAGGAGGTAGAGGGATGGATCTTATCAAAATTGGAAAATACATTGCAGGTAAGCGAAAGTCATTGGGGATGACACAAAAGCAACTGGCAGAAAAAATAGGTATGAGTGATAAGTCTGTTTCTAAATGGGAGCGAGGAATCTGTTTGCCGGATGTATCAGTATACTTAGAATTATGCGAAATATTAGGACAATAAGCGGGGCATCCTCGGCAATTCAATTACCGAGATGAAAGCGCAGGATTGTGCATATCTGCACATTGAAAATAATATAATAATCGCTTGTACCTCTTGATATTGATGTCGTAACCGATATATAATCAGATCGAAAATATGTTTGCCTTTTGTTGCGCGTTTCTACTCATTATGTTATCCTATATGTATGAAAGAAAATCTAATACATTACAGAGACTTGCGTGTCGTTAATATCAATTACCACTATGGTATGGTCGGTGAAATACCAGCGAGAAATAAGAAAACAGCTATGGAAGGGAGAACTTGTGGAACCATTCCTATTATGTGGAAACGATCGGATCTGTATCTGAGGAAAATATCCGCCGTTATATTGAACATCAGAGCAAGTCGTATTAATTAAAGCGGACTGTGAATACCGGTCTGCGTGACTGTCTGAAGGGGGAAGAGGAATGCTGCTGTCACAGAAAACATCTGTAAAAATCCGGCCGGAATATTCCAATATCATAGGGCATATGTGTTATGCGGCTTCCAAACTCTGGAATGTCTGCAACTACGAACGTCATCATTATAAAGAACTGGGACTGGAAAAGTATCCGGACTGGTATTATCAGAAAAAAGCGCATAAAGGAGACCTGTGGTACAGACAGCTTCCGTCACAGACAGCGCAGGAGACCTGCAAGCAGCTGGATAAAGCCTGGAAATCTTTTTATGTCCTGAAAAAGACCGGAGGGATCAAAGATCCAAATCCGCCCCGTTTTAAACAGGACAATATACCGGTCACATACATGCAGATGGGGATCCGGCATGAGAAAGGCTCAGACCAGCTGCGGCTGTCCCTGCCAAAGGATCTGAAAAGCTATATGGAAGAAACCTACGGGATCCATGAAAAATTTCTATATCTTGAAAATAAGATTTTCAGGGACATGGATCATGTAAAACAGCTGCGGATCTATCCGCCGGAAAACGGAAAATGTGACCTTATTGTTATCTATGAGATTGAAGAGCCGGAACAGCTCTCCCAGAATGGACATTATTTTTCGATTGATCTTGGGCTTCACAATCTGATGACCTGTTATGATTCTGGAAATGGCAGGACTTTTATCCTTGGAAGAAAATATCTTTCCCTGGAAAGATACTTTCATAAAGAAATCGCCAGAGTGCAGTCTGTATGGTATGCGCAGCAGTCGGAAAGAGGAGTAAAATATCCAAGATCATCGAAACATATCCAGAGACTTTACAGGAAAAAGCAGAATGCAGTGAAGGATTACCTTCACAAAGCAACCAGATGGATTGCAGAATACTGCAGAAAAGAAGATATCCGCTGTGTGGTTGTGGGAGACATCCGAAATATCCGTAAAGAAAAAGATATGGGGCATAAGACCAACCAGAAGTTCCACAGCCTGCCATACAACAGGTTGTATATCATGCTGGAATATAAGCTGAAACTGTATGGGATTCAATTGATAAAACAGGAAGAGAGCTATACCAGCCAGTGCAGCCCGTTATCACCAAAAGTATCAAAAAGATATGCAGAAGCATCAAACCGAAAAGAACGGGGTATGTATATAACTGACGGAGTAAGATACAATGCAGATGCGGTAGGCGCGTTTAATATCCTGCGGAAATATCTTTCCGTATCCGGAAAACAGAAGGAACTGTCCGTAACCGGACTAAAAAAGCCAGAAATAATAAAGGTAGCTGCATAGCCGGAAGGCAAGCAGTATTGGTGTCATGGACGCACCCTGAAAAAGGCGGTATCCCGCCAGATTTCAGATGCTCTGGCAACTCAGTTGCCGAGTAGTTCACTGGACATTTTGCCTGTTCTGGCATATGATAATAACAGCTAAGGAAAGTTGTAAGATTCCATGTAGCAAAACGAAAGCCCCAGAGCTGCAACTCTGAGGGCTTTCTTGCTCGTTACGGTGAGCTAATCCGTTCACGCTGTTGCTGTCTATTGCTCTTTGTCCAGCCATTTGCATATGTAGTAGCTAACTACGCCTGCTAAAACGGAAACGAGATCGATACTCCTCTTGAAAAAAATGCTAAAAAAATATGTAAAAAACACATAAACAACTTGCCTTTTCCACAAAAATACAGTATAATAAATAGCGTAAACGATAACGCTTTTTATATTTTGGGGTGAAAAAAGGAGAAGGATCATGAAAACAGTAAAAGACAAACAGGTTTTGGTTGCAGCAGATTTTGCAGGATTTGAGTTAAAAGAGGCAGTTGTTGCTCACCTTAAGAAAAAAGGATGGACAGTTACCGACATCGGTGTTCGTTCTGCAGATGAAGAGAATCCGGAGATGTTCCACAGAATCGGATTAAAGGTTGGAGCAAAGATCTCAGAGGGAGAATTTGAGAGAGCTATGATCTTCTGCGGAACAGGTATGGGTATCCATATCGCAGCAAGCAAATGCCCGCATGTACACGCAGCAGTTGTAGAAAGTGTTCCAGCAGCACTTAGATGTATCACAGGTAATAACTGTAATGTAATCGCTATGGGTGGCCATTATGTTGCTCATCAGATGGGTATTGAGATCGCAGATGCATTCCTGGAGCACAATCTGGGTGATGGCTATGAAGACTGGCCGAATTTCTATGAGTTCCATAAACTTGCATATGATGAGCTGGAAGCTTTTGACTATGAAGAGTTCAAGAAAAACGGCTTTGAATTAAAGCATCTTGGAGAGGTTATCCTTCCAGACAGACCTGAGAAATAAGTAGGGAATTATTACCTGCCAGGAACAGGAATAGACGCTAAAAAACACTTTTTTGATTTATAGAATACACGCTTAAAAGACATTTTTGGTTCATAGGATACACGTTAAAAAACACTTTTTTTGGTTGACATTTTGTCGGTTCTGGCAGTATGATAATAACAGCTAAGAAAAGTTATGAGATTCCATGATAAACGAAAGCCCCCAGAGCTGCAGCTCTGAGGGCTTCTTGCAAATTGGGAGGGCATGCTATGAAGAATTATTCAGAAGATAACCGGCTGTATCATATTCAGGTAGCACCTGGGGAAGTGGGGAAATATGTGATCCTGCCAGGAGATCCAGGCAGATGTGAAAAGATCGCAAAGTATTTTCAGAATCCTGTACGGATTGCTGACAACAGGGAATTTGTAACATATACAGGAACGCTGGAAGGAGAAAAGGTCAGTGTAACATCCACTGGGATCGGTGGTCCATCTACAGCCATTGCTGTGGAAGAACTGTACCGATGCGGGGCAGATACATTTGTGCGGATTGGTACTTGCGGAGGCATGCAGCCGGAAATAAAAAGCGGTGATATTGTGATCGCTACAGGTTCCGTGCGTATGGAAGGGACAAGCAGGGAATATGCGCCTATTGAATACCCGGCAGTTCCAGATCTGGGAGTGACCAATGCACTGGCAGAGGCAGCCAGAAAGGCCGGATATGCTTATCATACAGGCGTTGTGCAAAGCAAAGACTCTTTTTACGGACAGCATGAGCCGGAAGTGAAGCCGGTAGGTTATCAGCTTCTGAATAAATGGGAAGCCTGGAAACGGATGGGATGCCTTGCCTCGGAAATGGAATCAGCAGCACTTTTTATTGTAGGAAGCTGCCTGCGGGTAAGGACCGGGGCCTGCTTTCTGGTGATCGCCAACCAGGAAAGAGAACGTCTGGGTCTGGAGACCCCGGTTGTGCATGATACGGATATGGCTGTGAGAACGGCTGTGGAGGGGATCCGCAACCTGATTCTGAAAGATAAGAATAGTAGATAATAACAATCGTAACGTTGAGGATACGGAACAGTTACAATGAAAGTAAAATCATAGAATCAAAACAGGGGCCATGCAGCTGCATATAAAACAGCTGTATGGCCCCTGTTGCATAAACAGAATATTCAAGTCGAATCATCCTGCGTATTGGGTTTCCGTGAACTGCTGATACTCTGCAGTTTCCGGATAAGAAGTTGCCGGAAGGATCCACCCGGTCATTCCCTTGGAAGAAATCTGGATATACATTTTGCCTTTGATCAGTGCACATTTATTGATGCGTACCCGATCTCCTTTAAGAATATTGAATTTCAATGTAGCATTTGCATAGGCGGTAGTATATACCGGGATATCACGGTTTGCGGTCAGATATCTGGATCTGCCGTTCAAGGTATAGATACTGGTGTATGAGCCATATTTGCTGGCTGGCACAAGAGTACCTCTGGAATACTTGTAGACAAACCGAATGGAATTAAGACCCAGTGAGTAAGAATTAAGCTCCTGGGAAACATACAGACGATTGCCTGAAACGCCGGTAACATACCCCATCTGATGATAGCCATAAGTCTCCAGGGTTTCCTGGAAATCAATGATCTCATTCAGCCTGCGTCCTTTGTACTGGAAGACCCCACATACCGGTCCGTCTCCGTTCTCAAACGCTACATACAGATAAAGGAAAGGCTTGCCGTTACTTAATGTATAAAGCTGGGCACACACATCCTCTGTGTAGAAATTGCGGATCGAGTTCAATGTGTAAGCCTTTTTGCCATTTACATAAATGGAAAAATCTGAGATGCTTCCGTCGCTGTCTGTGGCAGGGGTTGTCTTGATCTGGATCTTGTCACGCTTGCCATTACCTGTAATATCGTACTGCCGATAAATCCTGCCTGGCTGCAGTGTTACTTTGGTCGGGTTGGACTTGGCCTGTACAGGGCTTGCAAACAGCACACAAAGACCAAGTGTGAATAATAATGCAGCCGTTGAAAAAATATGTTTTACCTTTTTCATAGAAAACCTCCGCTTCTGGTAAGAGAAGAATAAGAATAAGAATAAATATATAGTTTCGACTACATTATAGAATCACAGGAGCAGATGCTGTAATCTGCAGTTTACAGGATGGCACCGGGCGCATATGCAAAAGGCCATTCCCATACCCTTGTGCAAGCACAGGTGGGAGAATGACCTTTTGACACAGTAATCTTCATATTAACTAACGAAAATAAACGTATTATCTTAATTAACGAAAATAAACTTATTATCCCCTTCCAGATAATAGTCAATGTTTTCGCGGACAACGATCTGCGGAGGCAGGAAATTAAGCTCCTGGGAAGGGAGGGTGCCGAACAGAACGTATTCCACCAGATAAACGATTGAATAATAAATCTGGGCTGCAGGATTCTGATATACCACAAATGTGCAGGCATCCTTTTCCATCAGCTGCTTCATATCCTGGCTGGTATCATAACCTACAGCGATTGGCCGGGACTCCTTTGGAAGCTGACTTAAGTATTTGCCGGCACCGATCACTCCCGGGGAGCTGACGGTATAGATCCCGGCAATATCCTGGTGCTCTGCCAAAGCCTTTTGTACCAGATCGATAGCAAGATCATCCCAGTCTTTATATTCGCCGCCGGGGATCACCTGAATGCCGGGATAATCTCTGGCTGTTTCCAGGAAACCTTTGATCCGTTCTTCATGGGAAAGTACAGAATGAAAGCCTGGCATGGCCAGTATCTTTCCTTTGCCCTGAAGCATTTTGGCCATCAGATTAAAGGATACACGACCAGCCATAAATGGATCCATTCCCACATGGAACAGGCGCTTGGTGCCTGGTATATCAGAGTTAAAGGTGACTACAGGTATCCCCATATCTGAGATCCGGTCGATGTAAGGAGCAAGCTCCTGACCGCTGGCATTCAATGAGAAACCATCAATATTGGAAAAGTCAATATCTTTGATCACTTCAATCTGGGACTGGGGATCCAGGGCATTGCACCTGTATGTAATGATCTCGATCTTGTAATGGGTAAAATGTTCAATGGCTTTCTTCAGACCGGCAGTAAATTCATCTACAAAGTATGCCGGATATTTGGCGTAGATCACTGCAATGCGAAGACGTTTGCTGCGGCTTAAAGCACTGGCGATCTTGTTGGGCTGATAACCCATCTCATCAGCGATTTTTATGATTTTTTCCTTAGTGGAAGGGCTGATGCGTCCACGGTTATTCAGGGCACGGTCCACAGTGCCTACAGATGTGCCGGCACGTTCTGCTATTTGTTTTAGTGTAATCTGCGACATATGATTGGTCCTTTATTATGTTTAACAATTGGCATCAGTGCTCTCCATACTGGAGAAACTCCAGTTCAAAGCCATTAGGGTCTTTGGTAAGGCCGCCTGTAAAATCAAGATTTTTAACGTAAGAAACAGGTACATGGAATACAAAGCCTGCATCAGTAAGCTTCTTCTCCAGAGCGCGGATGTCTTCTACCTCAAAGGCAAGATGACGGGCACATCCCTTATTGGTAGCATCTACATCTAACTGGGGAACATCATAATAATACTGGATCAGTTCCAGCTTGCCACCTGACGGGAGGGCAAAATAACGAAGGAAATGATCCCCCATATCTACAGAAGGAAGAGCCTGAAGCCCCAGGATCTCTCCGTAAAAATGAAGCGTTGCTTCTACGTCTTTAATATTGATGGTAACATGGTCCATTGCTTTAATCATTTCTGAATCCTCCTCATAATAAAAAGTCATAGTATCGTTTGAATTTCCGATGTCTTTTGAAAGACTATTTTTTGAAATTATACCATATACGTAAAGCATATCCAAGGTTTTCCAGGGAAATACATGGCAAAACACCTGGCGGAAAATTACCTGTGAACAGTAGCTGGCGGGATACTGACCTGCGAACAGTAACAAACAAGGTATTTTTCAAAAAGAATGTGGAAAATACACAAATCAAAACAGGGATTTTGCGAATGCGTCAAATTATTAAAAATAAAAATCTTTGCTGTTTTGAATAAAATAATCATACCACATGATCAAAATAATTACAATATCCAAAAAATCCATTTGACATCATGTGTAATATGTGGTATATTCAAATTGCGTAAACGAAAACGCATAACAAAACAAACAAAAACCATGAAAATGGCCACTTGAAATGGTCAAAAACCAACTTTGTGTAAAAAGGTCATAAAATACAAAATAAAATGTGGTAAATCCACAAAAAGATATTGCTTTTTCCAAATAAGCGTGTTATAGTGAGGACAACCCACAAATAAGATAACAACAAAAGGAAAAAGAGAGGTAGATTTATGATCTGTACGTTGACCATTAATCCGGCAGTAGACAAATTGCTTTTTATACCGGAATTACATAGAGATAACACCAACAGGATCCAGCGCATAGAGGAAGTGCTTGGAGGCAAGGGAACTCACGTATCTGTGAATTTAAGTATCTTAGGATGCAGTAACCGAGCATACGGCATCGGATATGGACAGACAGGAAAACGGATTGAGAAAATACTTTCCGATGGCAGTGTAGATGTAGCTTTTTTACACTTTGATGAGGGAGAATCCCGTACCAATTACGCACTGATCGAAGATGATCATATTTGTACTTTGATCACTGAGAAAGGGAAGACAGTCCCTGAAAAGATATGCAGACAGCTGATCGATCATATGATGGATACCATGAATGATGGTGATGTACTGGTGTTGTCAGGAGATGCGTCCAATACAGAGATTCCTTTCATTTACAATGAAGTAGTAGATGAACTGATGGGAAGAGGCAAACACATCCGGGTATTCCTTGATACAAGCTCTGAGAATCTGATCCTGGGACTTGAGAGAAAACCATTTCTTGTAAAGCCTAACGAGGATGAGCTTTCACAGATCATGGGCAAGCCTGTATCTACCGACGAAGAAGTGCTGGAAGGGATTCAGCTGATTTCAGAAAAAGGGATTCCCTGTGTGGCAGTTTCAAGAGGCGGTAAAGGTTCCATTGTGAAATATCAGGGAGAGATCTACAAGGTGCACCCTTTGAAGGTGAATGTGATCAACACCATAGGATGCGGGGATGCATATTTAAGCGGCCTTGTATACGGCTTTGAAAAAGGAATGGAGTTTCCGGAGATCTTAAAGCTGGCAACAGCGATCTCGGCTGCAACTGCAGAGTCAGACCTGACAGTGGGATATGATCTGAACCGTGCCATGGAATTAAAAGACCAGGTACAGCTTGAAAAAATGGAATAAAGAGAACGGGGGGCCGCGGCCGGGGATGAGGGCGTAGCAAAAGTTCTTTTTATAAATAACAATGCGACAACGCAACAAGAAAAGGAGAAGGTGGATTTATGAAGAAAAGAGTATTTAGTGCATTAATGGCAGCAGCATTAACAGCAAGCATGGTTTTTGGAACTGTGGCAGCATCCGCTGAGGAGAAGAGCAACGAGGATATCACAATTGGTATTTCCATGTGTGCAATTGAGTCCCAGATGTGGGCAGAGTATCAGTCAACAATGCATGCAACCTGCGATGAGATGGGTGTTAAATACACAGAAGTAATTGCTGAGAATGATACACAGAAACAGAATCAGCAGATCGAGAACCTGATCTCCAGTGGAGCAGACGCTATCGTAATCGCTCCTGCAGATGGCGAGGCAGTTGTAGCTGCTATCAAGAAATGTAATGATGCAGGCGTTCCGGTTGTTATGGCAAACAGAGCTGCTGGTGAAGGCGCAGAGGTTGTTGGTACAGTTACATCTGACAATGAGGCAATGGTTCAGAGAGAGCTTGAGTACATCCTGGAAAAAGCAAAAGAAGACGGAACAAAATATAAAGTTATCAAACTGGTAGGAAGCCTTACAGATGCAAATGCAATCGCTCGTGATAATGGTTTCAACGCAGTTGCGGACGCTAACCCGGATGTATTTGACGTTGTTTCTGAAGTTGCTACAGAGTGGAAAGGTGAGCTTGCTCTTGCTGGTATCTTAAGTGCATTTGAGGAAAACCCGGATGTAAACATGATCTTCAGCCCGTCAGACGCACTGCTTCCATCTATCATTTCCGGACTGCAGCAGCTTGATAAATACAAAAAGATCGGCGAAGAAGGCCATGTGACTCTGGTTACATTCGACGGTGCTAAAGATGCTGTTGATGCTATCAAAGAAGGTTATGTAGATGTTGTTTCCGTACAGGATGCTACAAACCAGGCAAAACTTTGCATCGAGGCAGCAGTAGCAGCAGTTAAGGGCGAAGAAGTTGAGTCCATGACAGACCCAGGATTTGAAGTAACAGCTGATAACGTAGACGAGCTTGGATTCGAGGGATATTGATTCTTTTATTAAGAGGATATGCCTTGCCTGATGGCAGATAGGCATAAGTTACGAATTTGGGCAGATATAATATCTGCCCAATATTCATCTTAGATCAAGGTGAAGATGGATAACATTCGCTTACGGCTTCCCGGCCGTGGCTGAAAAGAAACGGTCTGATCTACGGCCGAAAAGCCGTGGGCGGATGTATGAGGATTAGGTTTACAAAACCTGAGAAAACGGAT
Source organism: Blautia sp. HA3515 (assembly GCF_059933065.1). Taxonomy (NCBI): domain Bacteria; kingdom Bacillati; phylum Bacillota; class Clostridia; order Lachnospirales; family Lachnospiraceae; genus Blautia; species Blautia sp. HA3515. The sequence continues at coordinate 14,934 of NZ_JAYFUY010000153.1, forward strand.
AGAGAGGTTGGAATATGAAACAGTTAAAAAAGGTTTTTAGTTCAGTGGATGCGATCATCTGGTTCATTTTAGCCTTCCTGATCGTGGCAATGATTGCAGTTCCCAATTTTGCCACCATGAACAATTTCAAGAATATTCTCAGTCAGTCATGTGTTTTGCTTACTGTAGCATGCGGCGTACACTTTGCTGTGCTTAACGGAGGCGTGGATTTCTCCAGTACTTCTATCATCGCACTGAGCAGTGTGGTCGGTGCTTCCATTATGAGCGAGACAAGCGGATATCTGGCTGGTAAATGGTATGCCATTCCTGTGGCAATTCTTGCAATGCTGGCTCTTGGCGCTGCTTTTGGAGTGGTTAATGGTATTGCTGTAACCGTGTTTAAGATGCCTTCCTTTATCGCAACCATGGCTACACAGCTGATCGGTACAGGTATTGCAGTTATTTATTCAAGCGGAAAGACGATAGGCGGTCTCCCTGATTCCTTTGCTGATTTCGGTGGTGGTACACTTTTCGGAATTATTCCTAACGTATTGATCCTTGCATTGGCAGTGATGCTGATCAGCCATATTATCTGCAGCCGTACTCTTTATGGACGCAGATTATACTCTGTAGGAACTAATCCAAAGGCTGCCCTGATCTCCGGTATCCCGGTAAAGAAAACCATTTTCTGGATCTTTATCCTTAGCGGTCTTTGCTCCGCAGTAGCCGGAATCATTATGATGGGTCAGATGCAGTCTGGTGCATCCAGTTATGGAGCCACACTTTTCAATGACATTATGGGAAGTATCATCGTAGGTGGTACAAGCCCGGCAGGTGGTTCAGGAAAGATTCCAAACACAGTACTTGGTGCTGTATTGATTATTCTGATCAATATTGCTCTGAATCTTTTAAATACACCTTATTTTATCATTACAATGATCAAAGGTCTGATCATTCTGTTTGCGGCAGCAATCGAAGTATTCAGAAAGAGAAAAGAGAGAGCATAGGTTACTGGATCCGATCCTGTAAGATCAGAAAGAGAGTATAGATTACAGAATAAAGAGAAAAGAGAGTATGGATTACAGGATAAAGAGAAAAGAGAGTATGGGATTACAGGATCCGGTAATGCAAGATCAGAGAGAGGAAGTGAAGAAGTTGACTGAAAAACGGGATATTATTTTACAGATGGAACATGTTACCAAGTCTTTTGCTTCAGTACAGGTTCTGAAAGATATTACGATCGCACTGAAAAAAGGTGAGATCCTGGGTCTGGTAGGTGAAAATGGTGCCGGAAATCAACTCTTATGAATGTACTTGGAGGTATTCATCAAAGAGACGGCGGAAAGATCTATCTGGAAGGAAAAGAATTTGAGCCTACAAATCCAAAGGTGTCAAAGGCAGCAGGTATTGCATTTGTGCATCAGGAGCTCCGAACCTTTTTACCAACCTGACAGTATATGAGAATCTTTTCATCACAGAGATGAAAAGGACAAAAACAAAAACCATTGATAAGAAAACAATGAAAAAAGATCGCCAATGAGCAGCTGAAAGAGCTGGGCATTGAAGGCTTTGATGCAAATACGATCGTAGGAACCCTTCCCATGGGACAGCGGCAGCTGATCGAGATCATTAAGGCCATTATGCAGGACGCAAAGATCATTGTACTGGACGAGCCTACCACATCTCTTTCAAATAAGGAGAAAGAAAAGCTGTTCGGAATCATGCACATACTTCAGGAAAGAGGAAAATCCATGACTCTTCCATTTCCCATATTCTGGAGGATGTATTTGAACACTGTGAAGAGATCGCTGTATTGCGTGATGGGGAGATCATTTCCCAGAAGAAAGCTTCCGAGACAACCAATGCAGAGGTGATCAAGCAGATGGTTGGCCGTGGAACTGAGTAATATTTATCCTACTGTGGAAAAAGAAATCGGGGATGTAGCTTTTGTGGCAAAGGACATCTGCCAGGAGGGCAGATTTGAAAATCTTGGCCTTGAGATCCGTGAAGGTGAGATCCTGGGACTGTTCGGACTGATGGGAGCAGGGCGTACCGAGTTCCTTCGCTGTCTGTTTGGCGTGGATCCTATTTCTGAGGGACATATTTCCTATAAAGGACAGGAGATCACTCCGATCACCCCCATCAACTGTATTAAAAATGGTATGGCATTTATCACAGAGAACCGTCGTGAGGAAGGTTTGATGATGCCGAAGACCATCAAGGAAAATGTGGTTATGGCCAGCCTGGATGATATTTGTGATAAGTCATTTATCAATCGTCAAAAAGAGTCAGAACATACAGATAGGATCGTTAAGGAACTGCGGGTCAAAACCTTTGATGCATCCAAACAGGCTGTGATCAATCTTTCAGGTGGAAATCAGCAGAAGGTTGTATTCGGTAAGTGGGTATTGAAGGAGCCGAAGATCTTCTTCCTGGATGAGCCTACAAGAGGTGTGGATGTAGGAGCAAAATACGAGATCTACAGCATTATCAATGATCTTGCAAAGAATAAATCTTCTATCCTGATCGTGTCTTCTGAAATGGAAGAACTGATGGGTATGTGTGACCGGATCCTGGTAATGAGCCATAACAAGATCACTGGTGAGCTTGAAAAAGGCGAGTACAGCCAGGAAGGTATTATGAAAGCAGCAATAGCAACAGGAGGTGGAAAGTAATGGAAACATCCCAGGCAAGAAAAGATGCGATTTTTAGAAAAAAACTGGTGGATACCTTCTGTAATTACGGAATTTATATCATATTCCTGATTATGATCATTTATTTCTCCGTACAATCTACCGGCTTCCTTTCTTTGAGCAATGCAGTTACAGTACTTCAGCTTTCCTCTACACTGGGGATTTCTGTAGTAGGTATGTTCTTTGTGCTGATTACAGGTGGTATTGATATTTCCGTAGCATCTAACATGTACTTTTCAGCAGTTGTGGGAACCACACTTCTGAATAATCTTGGATGCCCGCTGATCCTTTGTTTTGTAGGATCTTGCTTAAGCGGTCTGTTGATCGGATGCATCAATGGTTTCTGCGTATCCAGATTGAAGATCGTACCATTCATTACAACCCTTGCAACTTACAGTGTGGCAAAAGGACTTGGACTTATGTTTACCAATCAGCAGATGCTTTTCCTGGATGCAAAGGTAAGAGTTTTTTCTTCTACCAGGATCTTTGGTATCCCACTGATGGTTTACATCTTCCTTGTAGTTGTTATCCTTGGGCATTTTGTCCTTACAAAAACCCAGTACAGGCCGCCAGCTGTTTGCCTGTGGCAATAACCTGACAGGTGCAAATAAAATGGGTATCAACGGACCAAGGGTTGTATTTATCGCTTATGCAATATGCGGCACACTTGCAGGACTTGCTGGTATGGTGAATGCGGCAAGACTGAGCGTTATCAATCCTAACTTTGCACAGAACGATGAGTTTACTGTTATTTCCTCAGCAGTTATCGGCGGGGCCAGCCTTTTCGGCGGTAAAGGAAAGGTGATCCCGGGAGCGATCATTGGTATCGTTATGGTACAGGTCATCAGCAACGGACTTACCATTATTGGAGCTTCTGCATATATCCAGAATATTTTCAAAGGACTGATCATTTTCGTAGCAGTAATGGTAGACAGTATCAAGAATAATGGAGATATTCATTAATCAAAAGTAAAAATGTCAGGAATTTCCTGAAAAACGATAGTTCCGGTATGGATTTCGTGATATAATCATACCATTCTTAGTACTATATCAAATTGATACCGGAGGTAATCTGTAATGAATGACAACAGAAAAAAGAATAAAGAAAGACAGGCACACATTGCCCGGCTTCTGGAAAAAAATGAACGCATTAATGTGAATCAATTGTTTGAGATACTCCAGGTATCAAAGGAAACCATCCGCCGTGACCTGAAAGAGATGGAAGAAGCAGGGATCATCCAGAGAGTACATGGAGGAGCAGTTTTATCAGAGGCATCCAAAGGAGTGAAGGAGTATCCCCTTCTCACCAGGGAGATCCGGAATTACTCTGAAAAGATCCGGCTTTGCCAGAAGGCAGCAGAGTATATTGAAGATGGGGACACCATCTTTATCGACAACAGCTCCACTACTTTGAATCTGGTATCTTACATACCGCAGGATTATCGGGTGACGATCATTACTAATTCCATCCGGCTTCTGGTGGAAGCGTCCATTGCGGACCATCCCAGCC